>NZ_JALEXO010000165.1 GCF_022780145.1 Intestinibacter sp. | reverse complement strand
CAGCTTCAGCTTTTTTTCCAACTTCGTGTCTTCTTGGATTAAGTTGTTTAGAATAATCTTTTGGTGCTTTAACTTCTTTCATGTTATCTAATTGACCTAAAGCTTTAAGTCTTTCATAGATTAATACCCATGCGCAATCGTTGTCAGGGCTAACTTCACATTTACCGTTTTTAGCTCCACCACAAGCACCGTTTACTAAACCTTTAGCACACATAGTTACTGGGCATATACCACCAGTCCATCCAAGTTCACATTCTCCACAAGCTTTACAAGCTTCTTCGAATTTTCCAACTCTTTCAACTTCACCTATGAATAGAGTATCATTTGCTGGATAAACAGGTATATTTTGTTTTTTAACGTTTTTCATTATTGTTTGAGTACCATCACCACATGCCATAGATACTACAGCATCAGCTTCTTTAAGAGCATCTTTAACTGCTTTTAATTCTTTTTTACCTAAAAGTAAGTTACATGCTGTTGGTATTATTACAGATCCTGTAACTTCGATACCATTAGCTGCTAGAGTTTCTTTCATTTCTGCTATTTCAGGTTCTCCACCAGTTTTACATGCAGTAGCACAGTCACCACAACCTACTAAAACTACTTTTTTAGCGCCTTTTAAGTAACCTAATAATTCTTCAATTGGTTTTTTTTCAGAAACTACCATACTATTTTTACCCCCAATTTATATTTTATCTATATATACTATTTATTATTTTGTTGTTTACAAGCTTTTATAACGTGTTTAGCTAGTATAGAAGAAGTAACAGAACCAACACCTGCAGGAACTGGAGTTACCATAGATACTTTATCTAATACTGCATCTGTATCAACGTCACCACAGATTCCGCCACCTTCTGGTTTAGCATTTATACCAACATCTATAACTACTGCACCTTCTTTTACATAGTCAGCGTCAACCATTCTAGCTCTACCAACACCTGCTACTAAAACGTCAGCAGCTGCACAAACTTCTTTTAAGTCTTTAGTTTTTGAATGGCATATAGTAACTGTAGCATTTTCACCTAATAATAACATTGCAGCTGGTTTACCAACAACCATAGATCTACCTAAAACTACTACGTTTGCTCCTTTTAGAGGCACATTATAATGTTTTAATATTTCTACAACTGCAGTTGGTGTACATGGAGGGAATCCAGTTTTGTCACCTTCCATAAGTTTAGCAACATTTAAAGGACTGAAGCAGTCTATATCTTTTTCTGCTGCTATAACGTGTTTAATAACTTCTTCATCTATTCCTTCTGGTAATGGTCTAAATGTTAATATACCATTTACAGAAGCATCATTATTTAATTTTTCTAATGCTGCTATATATTCATCTTGAGTTGTTCCTTCTGGTAGTTCAGTAACTTGAGTAGCGATACCTATAGCATCACATCTTTTTAAAGCACCTTTTTCATAAGAAAGGTCATTAGGTTTTGCTCCAACTCTTAATATAGCTAATTTTGGTTGAATCCCTTCTTTAACTAAAGCTTCACATTCTACTTTTAATTGTTCGCTTAGCGCATCTCCAACTGGTTTACCTTTAATTATTTCTCCCATTTTAAAACGCCCCCTAATTCATAAAAATTTATTTTACTAGTTATTTGCTAGTTATATATTTCCATATATTATAATTATACACATTTTTAGAGATTATTGTATATAATTATAGGTATTTGTTAAAAAATTATTAAAAATAATATACTATTTTGCAGTTATAAATAATTTTTTATTTTTATTTAATTTTTTTGTTTTAAAATTTAAAATCTTCTATCTTAAATTTTAAATTATATTTTATTTTAAGTTATTTGACTTTATATCAGATAATATATTTAAAATTACTTTCTCATTGCAGCTATTACTTTGTCATATACTGCATCACAAATTGCTACACCGTCTTTAACTAAAGCATCACATTTTTCATCTAAAGCTTTAGCATATTCTTTGTCTTTCATTAATTCTACATTTATTATTACATTAAGTTGAGCAGATATTATAGCAGCTCTTAAAGCTTGTACTCCACAACCTACATCACTTATAGCAAGTTTAGATCCTTTATCTACTAATTCTTCATGTAATTTTATACTTTCATGGCAAAGCTCAACTATTTTAAAAGGAACTTCACATGCTAATTTTAAGCATCTTTCTAATTCTACATCTTTAGCAGCTTTTTCTTCATCTGTACCAGCTGGTAAACCGTATGCTTGAGAAAGCGGGAAAAATCCTTCAGCATCTTTATCAATCATTTCTAATAATTGATCTTGTAAGCCTTTTGCTTTTTTCAATATAGCTTGTATATCATCTTCGTATTGTGCATATTTTTTCTTTCCTGATGTTAAATAGCAAACCATGCTACCTAAAGCCATACCGATAGCTCCAACTAATGCAGCTGCTCCACCACCACCTGGAACTGGTGCTTTAGAGCCTAATACATCTACAAAACCTATACAACTTTTTTCAGCTATTTTTTCCATAGGTATATCTCCTTTTTATATTTATCTCATTTTTTTATTGAAGATAGTGTGCATAAGCACACTATCCCCTTTAATTATTTATTTTGCCATTTTTATGTACAAAGCTATTAGCTTTTACACATTTATATTAAATTTATCGATTTAATAATCCCTAGAATAATCCAGATATTACTCCGTTTTCATCAACGTCGATCTTTTCAGCTGCTGGAACTTTTGGAAGTCCTGGCATCTTCATTATTTCACCAGTTAATGCAACTACGAATCCTGCACCTGCAGATATTGTTACTTGTCTAACTGTTATTCTAAATCCTGTTGGTCTACCTAATTTAGTTTGATCATCAGTTAATGAATATTGAGTCTTAGCCATACAAACTGGTACGTTTCCGAATCCAAGTTTTTCTAAGTTAGCTAATTCTTTTTCTGCTTCTGGAGTATAGTCTACACCGTCAGCTCCATATATCTTAGTTGCTATTGCATTTATTTTTTCTTTTAATGTATAGTCATCTGGGTAGCAGAATTGGAAGTCATTTGGTTCTTCACATAATCTTATAACTTCTTTAGCTAATTCTATACCACCTTCGCCACCTTTAGCCCATACTTGAGATAAAGCAACGTTAACACCTAATTCTTGGCATTTCTTTCTAACTAATTCTACTTCAGCTTCTGTATCTGTTGGGAATTCGTTTATAGCAACTACTGCTGGTAATTTGTATACTTGAGTTATGTTTTCTACGTGTTTTAATAGGTTTGGTATACCTTTTTCTAATGCTTCTAAGTTTTCGTTATTTAAGTCAGCTTTTGGTACTCCACCATTGTATTTTAATGCTCTTACTGTTGCAACTATTATAACTGCATCTGGTTTTAAGTTAGCCATTCTACATTTAATGTCTAAGAATTTTTCAGCACCTAGGTCAGCACCGAATCCTGCTTCAGTTACTACATAGTCTGCAAAGTGCATAGCCATTCTTGTTGCTATAACTGAGTTACAACCATGTGCTATGTTAGCGAATGGTCCACCATGTACGAATGCTGGTGTTCCTTCTAGAGTTTGTACTAGGTTTGGTTTTAAAGCGTCTTTTAATAATGCAGCCATTGCACCATTAGCATTTAATTGTTTAGCTGTTACTGGTTCTCCTTCGTAGCTATATCCAACTATGATTCTTCCTAATCTTTCTTTTAAGTCAGCTATATCACTAGCTAAGCAGAATGCTGCCATTATTTCAGAAGCAACTGTTATATCAAATCCATCTTGTCTTACAGCACCGTCACCTTTTTTACCAAGACCATCAACGATATTTCTTAATTGTCTATCGTTCATGTCTACACATCTTCTCCAAGTTATTTTCTTAGGATCTATTCTAAGAGCATTTCCTTGATGTATGTGGTTGTCTACCATTGCAGCTAATAGGTTGTTTGCAGCTCCTATAGCATGGAAGTCACCTGTGAAGTGTAAGTTGATATCTTCCATTGGAACAACTTGTGCATATCCTCCACCTGCTGCTCCACCTTTAACACCAAATACTGGTCCTAGAGAAGGTTCTCTTAATGCAACTAATACGTTTTTATCTAATTTTTGTAAAGCGTCAGCTACACCTATAGTAGTAGTAGTTTTTCCTTCCCCTGCTGGAGTTGGGTTGATAGCTGTAGTTAATATTAATTTAGCTTTCTTTCCACCATTATCTTTTTTAAGTAGATTGTAGTCAACTTTAGCTTTATATTTACCATATAATTCTAAGTCATCTTCTGTTAATCCTAATTTTTTAGCTATTTCTCTAATATCTTGAGGTTTAGCTTCTTGAGCTATTTCAATATCTGATTTGAATCCCATAACAAACATCCTCCCACAATTTTGTATATTTTAACAACATTAATATAATAATGTTAATTAAATACTTTTTTTAAATTAAATAAAAATAAAAATTATTTATTCTTTTTATTTTCTGCTTCAATTTCTAATAATCTATCTTTTATAGCTTTGATTTCATTTCTAGTATCTTCGCTAACATCATATGGAGATTTATTAGATCTATCTGAATCTATTACAGTTTGATTGTAATGAATAAATCCTAAAGCTTCTCCATCTTCTAGATTATCCTTTATAAATTTAATGTCTTCGTCGTCTCTCATTTTATTTCCAACAACGAAAACCCTTTTCACGCCGATATCTCTTCCTAGTTTTTTAACTTTTCTATAAGTTTGAAGGCTTCTTTCTCCTGGTTCAACAACCACTATAAAAGCGTCTACACCTTGTGCAGTACCTCTACCTAAATGCTCAATACCAGCTTCCATGTCCATAACAACAACATCTTTACTTTGTAATATTAAATGAGAACATAATCTTTTCAATAGTACGTGTTCTGGACACACGCATCCTGAACCACCTGTGTCAACAGTTCCTAAAGTTAATAAGCCTACACCATTATATGTTTTACAATATTTTTCTGGTATATCATCAACCTTTGGATTAAGTTTAAACATTTTATTAAATGTACCTTCACTTGTTGCTGTTCTATCAGAAACTAACTTTTTCATTTCAGAAATTGGTACTATTGAATCATATATTTCTTTTGGAAAACCTAGCGCTAAGGCTAAGTTTGCATCTGGATCGGCATCTACAGCAACAACTCTATAACCTTCATCAGCAAACATTCTTGATAACATTGAGGCAAAAGTTGTTTTGCCTACTCCACCTTTTCCTGTTATTGCTACTTTCATTTCTTTATTACCACCTTTTCTGTCATATAGTTTTGAAACTATGTATTTATGTCTGTCTAACGTGTATTAATAGGTAGCCTATTATTTTCATAATAGACTACCCTTCTCTATTCTATAAATTTAATTTTTTATAAATTGTTTACCATAACTAAATCTTAGTATAAGCAATCTAATTCTCCAGCAACTCTCTTGTTAAGAACTTTTTCTTGATATAATTCTTCGAAGTGAGGTCTCTTAGCTTCTATACAATCCATTATATCTTGAGCGCATCCTACTGCATCTTCATTTACATGGAAGCAAGCTCCTACTTTATCTTTTATGCTTCCGCATAATATTTCAACAGCTCTTGAAGAACCTGTAACTGGAGGCATAACACCTAAGAATGTTTCTATACCAGAAGCAACTACATAAGTACCTATAGCTATAGCTTTTTCTGACATCCATTCTGGAGCACAACCAGCAACTGGTAAATCACATATATCCATGTCTAATGCTTTAGCAACTAATGAACAAACGTTTAATATACGAGAGTTATCAACACAAGATCCTAGATGGATTACTGGTGGTATATCAACTAATTTACAAACTGTAGCTAAACCTTTACCACAGTATTTATCAGCGTTTTCTTTTAACATTAATCCATTCTTAGCAGCTGCAGAAGCACCACATCCTGTAGTAACAACTAAGAAGTCATTTTTGATTAATTCTTTCATTATAGTTAAGTGGTTGTAGTTAGATGGAGTTCTAGCATTGTTACATCCAACAACTCCTACTACCCCTCTTATTACACCAGATGCAAGAACATCTATTAATGGTTTTAATGTGTTCATTTCATCTATTTGAGTGTTAACAACATTATTTAATTGTCCAACTATTGCAGATTCAGCATAACCAACCATAGCTTCTGATTTTAATTCTGGAACCATAACTTTTTCTGGATCTCTGTTTTTGAAGTTTAATATAGCTTCTCTAACTATTGTTTTAGCATCTTCTAATGCAGTTTCTTCATGGAATTCCATGTAAGTAGAACCAGTTATTCTAGCTTTTGGTGAAGTAGTTATGAATTTAGTATGATAATGAGTAGCAACTTCTGCTAATGCAGGGAAGATACATTGAACGTCAACTATCATAGCTTCTACAGCACCAGTGATTAATACTAATTCTTGTTGATGGAAGTCACCAGCTATTTTTATACCATGTCTCATAGTTAATTCGTTACCAGTACAGCAAACACCTGATAAAGTGATTCCGTCTGCTCCAACTTCTTTAGCTAATTCTTGCATTTCTGGTAATTCAGCAGCTAAAACTATCATTTCTGATAATGTTGGCTCATGTCCGTGAAGAACTATGTTAACATTATTTCCAGCTAATACGTTAGTATTTGCTTCTGTGTGAACTGGTTTTGGAGCTCCGAATAATATGTCAGATAACATTGTACCTATCATTGATCCAGCCCAACCATCTGCCATAGAACATCTAAATGCCATATGTATTAAAGCATCTATATCAGCACAACATCCTATATGAGTTGAATGCATTACTGTAGCGATTTCTCTATCTATTGCTCTTGGTTCTATACCATAAGCTTTCCATACTTCTTGTCTTTGTTTAGGAGCTCTTGCTAATAATCTAGATACACCATGTGGTTTACCAAATTCCATTAAGCATTCATGAGATACTTCATGAGCTAAGTCATATATATCTTTACCTTCTGGATCTATTCCCATAAATACAGCGAATTCTTTTAATAATTCTGGTTCTTTAACTTGATAAGCTCCTCCTGGAGTAGTTAATCCTAATGTATGAGTTATATCTCTAGCATGGTCTGAATGGGCAGCAGATCCACCAGCACACATTCTAGCGTAGTTTCTACCAACTATTGTATGTTCGTCAGCACCACAAAGTCCTCTTGGAGTTTTAGCACTTATTCTACAAGGTCCCATACCGCAGTTTCTACAGCAAACACCTGAAAGACCGAATCCACATTGTACTTTATATCCTAATTTTCTTTTGTACATTGTTTCAACGCCATCTTTTTCAGCTTTTTCTAATAGAGCCTTACTGTTAAGGTCTATAGTCATGGCTTGCATTTGTTCTAACATTTTATTTTCCATATTCATATTCCCCTTTTTAAAAATTAAATTTTCCCCTAAAATGCTGTTATAAGAAAATGTCTTTATTATTTATATAAATACATTCTTAATCAATATATATTTCTAAACGATAAAACATATACTTCTCAAGAATATATTCTTAACTAAATTATATACCAAAAATACTATTTTTGGTAAAGTTTTTAATAATTTTTTAACAAAAATTACGTTATTCTGACATTAAATAATTTTTGTTATTTGATTTTTTTCTTTAATTAAATTTTACAATATTATTTGTTATTGTGTTTTAGCATTAATTATTAAATTAGTAAAATTTTATACTAAAATTCATTACTACTTTTTTCATTTTATCAGTTGTAAATCCTTTTCATTCAATTCAGAAAATGCCTTCACACAATTTAACATACAATTTAATTATATCTCATTTTTTTCCAATTGTATAGAATATAATTTTAATTATATGAATATAATCCAATTTTGTTTTTTTGCTTTTTTTTTAACAATTTTTTTATTTCTAGAATTAAATTTTCTTTATTTTTTTACTTTTATACGAATATTATTAAATTTATATATCTATTAAATATAAAAGACTTTCATAGAAACCTTTATTATAAGTCATAGCCTTTTTTATCAATTTCACAAATTTATTTTAATTTATAATGGAACTGTTTTTTCGTATAATTTATTATTATTTACGTTTTAATTTATATATTTTTATTTTTTTACAAATTTTTATTTATATTTTTTTTAACAATGTTTTTTAATCATATGTTTTGTATCTATATAAAATACTGTATTCAATAAATTTATTTCATATATAAGCATATTTAATTTTATCTAGCTTCTAATTTTTCTAATATTTTTATTAAAAATTTTTCTGCCAAACTTCCTTTTTTTATATTTTGTCTAGCCTCTTCAAATGAAAACCAAGTTGCTTTATCGACTTCATCAGATATATTTGATAAATCATCATCTTCAACCACAGATATAAAATTCATCATGAGTGTGTTTGATTTTTCAAAATACTCACTTCTCATATATTCGTAATCTATTACGTCCAATCTTAACTCTTCTTTAACTTCTCTGACTATTGTCTGCTCTGCTGACTCTCCTTTATTTACATATCCTGCTACTAATATATAGTCGTTTTTTCCATATTGTTTTATTAAAAGAACTTTATTTTTAGATTTATTTACAACTGCTGTAATTATGGCTGTATTAAATATTGGATATCTAAATGCCTTACAATTCTCACAGTATTGTACTTTATTACCTTCATTATCTATTTTAAGCACTAATTTTTCTCCACATTCATAGCAATTATTCATATATACACTTCCTTTAAAAATTTTAAAAATATTGATTTAAACATTATTTCCTTCCTTATAATAATACAAAATTAAATGCTTGATAACTAAATTTTTTAAAAAATAAAAACTGTTGTAAAGTAAGCAATTAAGCTTATACAACAGTTTTTTATTTTATACTAAAAATATATTAATTTTAACTTGTAAATTTCTATACATATTTAGCTAATTCCTTCTTACAGGCTATAGTAACCTCGTCTTCTGGATTTAACTCATATGCTCTTTCGATGTAATAATTAGCATCGTCGAAATTGCCAACATTTAAGTACGCCATTCCTAAATTACAAAGTATTTCTGGGTCTTCCTTTAATTTAGCTGCTGCTTCTAGTAATTCTATCGCTCTATTCATGTTTAGTTGTGCGGCCTCACATAGAGCTAATTCAACTATTGTATCTACTTGTTGTGGTTTCATTCTAAGAATTTTTTCGAAGTATTCTTTAGCCTTATCTATTTCGTCCATATTTTTATATGCTAATCCTATTATAAATAGTAAGTTCCACCAATCACTGTATTTTTCTTCTAATGGAAGTAATTTTTCTAATCCCTGTTCAAATTTTCCTTCAAATACTAAAGTATATCCTTCTTCATATTCTACTTTAGAGTACATTTTACCTAGATTATCTTGTACCTCTGCTGCAATATCTTCATCCAAACCTAATTTTAATGCTTCTTCCCATATTAGTTTTGCTTTTATGTATTGACTTTGGTTGTAATAGTGATATCCTAAATGATAATATGCAAGCGCAAAAGATGGATCTAGGTTAGTTACTTTTTCAAGCTTTTCCCCTGCCTCTAATAGCATATCGTTCATTGCCTTTGCATCGTAATCTTTTTGGTATTGAGTAGCTAGCTCTTGACATACTATAGCGTAGTTGTACAATCCTTGAACGTCGTCTGGATATAGTGTAATAAGAGCTTTTACATATATAAGTGCATCTGTTACTTCTCCTATTTCGAAGTATTTTCTAGACATATATCCCATATATGACCTTGCATCGAATTTTACATTTTCTTCTAAAGCTTTTAGAAATTTTTTATATTCATCGTTGTATTTAAATTCTGGATCTATACCTATTATATATATCATCGCATCTGCTATAGACATAGAGTTTAATCCCTCTTGTGCAGTGTTTTCCTTTATGCCTTTTACTAGTACTTCGTTTTTTATAGGTACATTCAATCCGTTCTTTGGTACCTTGTAGCCTTCTATATGAAATTCTGCATCTTCTTTAATTGTTATAAACGCCAATTCATCTGCTTTAGGTAGTAAATATTTATCTATTCTAAATTTCATGTTTTTTCTCCTTATTTATATTTTACTTTTTTTCAAGCTCTTTAAGCTCGACCTTGTGAGTTCTAGATTTTTCAAATACCTTTATATCATCATACACGAATAAAATCACAGTTTCTTGCTCGTCTAGTTTTGCGTGAATATCTTCCTTTAATTTTAATATATCGTATTTGAAGCATTCAAAATGAATATATTTCAATATATATTTTGCAGGTGTATCTACATGCTTAGGTAGATATTTTTCTAGATTTTCTCTGTCGTGTAAAAACTCATGTACTCTAGCTTTCATATCTTTAACTTCTATCTTGTTGAATATATTTGGAACACTTGATATTTTTCCTAGAGAAACATAGTCGTATTTTAATATTTCCATGAATAAATCGTAGTTTTCGCCGATTTTTTCTTTATAAAAATCTGCTAATATACTGTACAATTGGTTTTTCCCTTGAGCAAGGTGGAAATAACCCATTTCATTGAAATAATTAGCAAGGTCCTCGAAAAACTTAAACGCGCTTTCACTGTAGTAATTTTCAGTTATATATTTTACAGATAATGAGAAGTTATTAGAGTTGTAGTATCTCTCTAATATATCTTCTATATCCTTTAATTTTAGTATTTCATCGTAGCTTATAAATTTATTGCAAAGCACTTCATATGGAGCGTAATTCTTGTACTCATACTCAAATTCTTCTGCTCTCGCTCTCATACCTGTACCCTTTATCATCTTCAAAAATCCCAATTGTAATTGCTCTATTTGTAAAGCAAATACATCGTTAAATGATTTTTCAAAGCTATCGTATCCTTCATAAGGTAGTCCAGCTATTAAATCTAGATGCTGGTGGATATTTTGGTAGGATTCTATAGTTTTTACAACATGAGATAGTCTTTCAAAATCATCTCTTCTACCAACTGCATCTAGCGCTTCTTGGTTTGTAGTTTGAACGCCTATCTCAAATTGGAATAATCCTTCCTTGCAGTCCCTTAAAAACTCCAGCATATCGTCATCTAGTAAATGCGCTGTGAC
>NZ_JALEXO010000134.1 GCF_022780145.1 Intestinibacter sp. | reverse complement strand
ATTCACCCCACAATAAGCACAATAAAGTACAGTTTTGCCATCTGATAAAAGCTTTTCAGACGAATTACATATACTGCATTTATACGAAATCTCTTTTAAATCCTTGTCCTTTAACCTATCTATATTTACATTTTCTAGCTTTTTATTGTCCATCTTTATTTGGTAGAAATCCTTATTTTGATTTTTATCTATTTCTCTCTCCATACTAGAAAAGCTCAAATCTAGTGATTTACTCGATGAAAGCCTTATATTATTATTTGAAGATTTTTTATTTGTATCTTCTTTTTCTACTTTTTTATTCTTTTCTCTCTTTGCCTTTGTAGTCTTTGATTTTATCTCCCTTGTGTAGAAGTATTTTATCTCCTTACTAAGACCGCAATACGGGCAAAATAACTCAAAATAAATATCTCCCATATCCTGAAGATCTTTTTCTGATATTTTAAATTCACTTTTACAATATGGGCATTCAAATCTTATAAAGCCCTCATCGTCTCCTAATATTTTTATATCGCTATTAAATATCTTCATGTGTATCACTCCAATATAAATTTTTAGTATGTAATCTTTTTCTATTTTAAATTAAATCTTATTCTATAAATACCCAAAATAATACAATAAAATCTATTAATGTATTATTTTTCCGTTTTTTTGCATGTAAAAAGTGTTAGAATAAAATTCTAACACTTTCATATTTGCTAAAAATAGATATAAATCATTCTACCATTCATTGTCCCAATCTACATTATTTCCTAAAAGCTTGTAAACTGATATAGATTTATTTGGATATTGAGAATAAACAGTGTATTCGTTTCCAGCTTTGTCTTTGTAGATTACATAAGCTGCTGCTGTCATTTCTCTATCAAATTGGACTTCTGGTATATTTATTATTGTTCCTAAATAAGTTACGTAGTTTTCTTCTTTATTTACTTCGTAGTTTACTTTACCTATACTTCTAGCTGCTAATTTATTATCTAATGTCAAAGCTTGTCCTTCTTCTAATAAGTTATAAGGTATAATTAAAGTACCTTTTTCTACTATTTCATCGCCGTCATCGTATAATTTAGTACCGAATCTTATACCGCTTTTGCCGTCTACTACTAATTTACCTTGTGCTCCTAGCATTTCTACGTGAGCCCATTTAGCTTTGTATGTTACATCTTCTGTATATGTACTACCTGATTGATATTTAGTAGTTGTATCGTCAGTATCAGAGTACCATCCTACAAAAGTATATCCATCTTTAGTTGGTATTTCTGGAGTATAGTCTAGAGCTTCTCCTTTTTTAACTGATTTAACTATTTTATCAGTACCGTTATCTGCATCAAATGTTACAGCTGGGTCTTTTTCTTTTACATCTATTGTAAAGTCAGGCATAGATGAGAAGTATCTTTCATTTTGAGGAGCGCTTAAGTTCGGATCTCCTTTTCCTTCTTCTCCTTTATCTGCGCCAAGTTCACTACCCCACCATTGAGTAAATATTCTACCTGATGTAAATTTATAGCTTCCTTCTTTATCGAATTTTACTGTAATAGTATTGTTAGTAGCTAAGTCGTATTGTTTACAATATCCTTTAACAGTACCTACAGTATCGTTTGTATATTCAACGAAAGTACCTTTATTTCCCCATGATTCTTGAAGCCAAGTTGGGTTGTATATAGTAGCTAATTTATATACTGGATGTGTGATACCCTTGAAGCTAATTTTTGCAGTATCGCCAGCTTGTAATTCTTCACCTTCTCTGCTCGCATTGACTACTGATATTTCTATTTTTCTAGCGTCTATTACTTTATAGTATTTCTTTGTTCCTTTGTCATTTTTTGCTATTATTCCTATTATGTTACTTCTATTTTCAAGTGGAAGAACATAACCAGCGTCAGTTTTTTCTATAGTTTTTCCATTGCATGTAACTTCTACTTCATCTGCACCTTCTACAGTAGGATTTATTGTATAATCTACAGATTTTCCTTCTGTATAGTATATAGTATCGTAAGATGTCAATGTTATATTAGAATCTATAGTTATTCCTGTGTGATTGTCTCCTATTACATCGTATACAACATATGCTGTATTGACTATTGATGATGCACCGTTATTTCCTACAGCGTCGTAAGTAACCTTTACTATTGAAGTTCCTTCTTTAACTGCTGTTACTGTAGCTTTGTCAGTAGTTTTTGTTGTATCTAAAGTAATGCTATCACCTTTTATTATTTCAAAATTAAAATCAGGTCTTGTTATGTTGTTATTTATTGGATTGTCTATTATTTGTGGAACTCTTCTTGGATATATAGTAGCAGTGTCTTTAGATTTTAATTCTTTAAAGTCGTATTGTAACCATAAATCGTTTGCAAAGTCATCTGGTAGAGTATCTATTGTTTCACCATAGCTACCTTGTGCCTCTTCACTTTGTGATTTTTGTTCTACTACTGTTATCTTATAAGTTTCAGCTGGAGTTTCACTAGCTGTTCCACCTGCTTGATTATTCATGCTTGGCCAGTCTGGATCACCACATTTTACAGTTATAACTGTTTTATCTTCTACTGGTATAGCTTGAATTCTTTTATATTCAGTGTCACCTACACTAGCTCTTACTTGGAAGTTTTTATTTGTAGCTGTTGGTGTAACAACTACTTGTTTTGTACCTTCTGGAACCTTTAGTTCGTATTCTTTAACATCACTTGAAAATTCTGGTGATAAAGTACCTACATCTGTCTTCAATGCCTTTAAAGTTTTATCATTGTTACTCCAAGAACCACCTAAATCGTCTCCATAGCTGCAAGTATACATAAATCTAACTTCATCATTGTCTTCCACTACTTGGTCTCCAATTCCTGTATTTGTAAACCAATCGTTTATTGTAACCATCCATCCACTTGCGCTTCCACCATCAAATTCTGATAAGCCATTAATACTAGAAACATAACCGCCGCTTTCTTCGTACTCGATTTTTTCTTTATCAAGCGCCTTTTTAAAAGCGTCAAGTCCGCTTGTTCCCTTAGGAACCTCTACTGTAGTACTTACGAGCTCACCTGTAAATGCAGGAGCTCCATCCCCAGTATCCTCTAAGAAAGTATTGTTTTCTACAGATACTTGTACAGTAATATTTTCATCAGTAGTCGTCTCTTCAGCAAATACTTGTAGAGGTAACATCGATACGATTAAACATATAGCTAAAAACGATGTCGCGATTTTTTTTAAACTTCTAAATAATTCCTTCATCTTCTTCCTCCCATATATTATTTATTAATATAATTATAATTTAAAGGTTGTTATCAAAAAGTATGATTTTAGTACTACTACTTAGTGCTACTACTTTTAATATAAGTATTACTACTAAAATACAACTTTTGATTTACTACACAAAAAATAAAAATTGACTGAAAACATATTGTCTAACAGTCAATTTTTAATTGATATATTTTTACTTTAAGGGTTGATTGCTATTTTAAATTATTTTTTAACTTTTATAGATTTTATAGTACTATAATTGCTGTAAATATTATTTCCATCTACAGTTCTATATGCTCTTACTTTAAAATAATAAGTCTTTCCCTTTGTTAGTCCTGTTTTTGTATAGCTCTTAGCTGTAGTAGTTTTTACTAAGCT
>NZ_JALEXO010000127.1 GCF_022780145.1 Intestinibacter sp. | reverse complement strand
TACCTTTCATGTTTACAACTTGGCTTACCATACCAGTTCCCATGTGTCCTGCACCTATTATTGCTATTTTGATGCTTTTTCCTTGTACTTCTAATTCTTCAAGTTTTCTGTTTAAGTTATACATTTCAATTCCCCCTGTTTATATGTTTGCTTTTAAGCTTATTTTTTAATTTCAGTTATTCAACTTATTAGACTTTTAATTAAGTTGAATTTTGTAAGTGTATTTTTGATTTATTGTTTAATCTCTTTCTCTTATGATTTAAGTTTATAACAACCTCCCTTAAAATTTAATACATTCTTTTTCCACTTTAAATGGAAAATTCATACTTTATGTTCTATATAAGAACATTTGTAAAAATAAATCTTGTTTTCATTAATTTATACAAAACAAAAAAAGAGACTCGATAATTTAAAATCAAGTCTCCCTTATTTCAACGTTTAATTTATTTTTATACAGTAGTATCATCAACTTCTACCGCTTTATTTTCAACTACTTCATCGACATCTGATTCTTCTGATTTTTCATCCTCTTCAGATTCAACATCCTTATCTCTTTCTCTTATATATTGTATAGCTTGTAATATAACTTCTTCATCAGCAAACTTACTTTCTACCTCATCTAATGTAAGCCCTTTTATATCCTCAATTTCTTGAAATTTAGAAAATACAGTTATACCTTCAAATTTTTCACCATATTTTATTATTTCATCTTCTTCATCAAATGCTAAAAGAACTATTTTACCCTTCTTTGTAAATCCACCTTTTGTTCTTGCTGTAGAAACACCGCCATATTGTCTAACTCTTTTTTGGGCTGCTACATATTTTTTATGAAGATAATATGATGTCCCAAAATTTGCAAGATATAAAAGTACTAAAACTATAATTATTTTCATTTAAACACATCCTTACTCTATTATTTTATTGATATTTTTAATAATGTACTTGTAAAATCAAAAAAAGTTTTACATTTAGCCAATTGATTTATGTATTTTTCATTTTGTCCTAGACTTAAAGCCTCTTCGTATATCTTTACTAATAAATCCGTATTACTATCATCACTAGAAAATGCTATTAACATAATTACTTTTATTTCTACGCCTAAATATTCTATAGGTTTATTCAAAATCCCAATCGATACATATATCTCATCTGATTTATCATTTACTGAATGCGGTAAAAGTAATCCACTATTAAATATAGTTGGATGAGTTTTTTCTCTCTCAAGTATATCTTTTTTAAATTGTTCTCCAACTACTCCATCTTCTATCATAGAATCTATCATCGATTTTAATGCAGCTGAAACTGTCTTTTTATTCAATACATAAAAATGTCTCTCTTGTAAAAACGCACCTATCAATAGGTTCTCCGATAATTTTAAGTCTTTTAAATTTCTACTCAAATTACTATTATTTAAATATATAATTTTTTCTATTTTATTTCTTAACTTATTTTCATCTAAAATAGAATCTATTTTTAATACAGCATTCGAATTTATATCTATATCATTTGTTGTAAATACTAAATCATATTTACTAAAATCAACCTCATCTATCTCAAACATTGAAAATGTGTCTATATTTACATGTTGTCCTATGATTTTTTTTATCCTAATTGTAATTAAATTCGTAGCTCCTAAGCCTGTAGAACATACAATAGCAACATTTTTCAATGTATTAGAAGCTATATTTTTTTCTAAATAACTTCCAAAATGTACTGCTATATATCCTATTTCATCTTCTGGAACAGTTAAATTATAAACATCTTCAATGACATCAGCAGTTATCTTTGCTAAATTATAAGGTAATACGTAATTTTCTTTCATTTCATCTAGTAATAAATTTTTAAGCTTTATTTTAAATAGCAATCTATTTAAAGTAAATTCCAAGTGATATCCTAAGCTATCTCTCAAAGACTGGTCATATATTATAATTCCCATTCTCTCATATATTTCCTTAAAAATTAACTCCATTAAATCTTCAATATTGTTGCGAAGCTTCGGCTTATTTGATACAAATTTAGAAATCGGTGCAGCATTTCCACTTACTAGAGGCAATGTAAGATATAATGTTTCATATTCATTTAAAGCTATATCAAAAATATCTTCAACTATAATTTTTATTTTCTTTGATATATTATACTCATCATATGAACCCAATAAGTCAAAACGTTTATCGTACTCAAATATTTCATTGCCATTTTTTATTCTGCCAACCTGAACCAAAATGTATTTTATTGTTTCTTCAAAAATTTGGTCTGTAGCATAAAAGCTATCTTCTTTAAATAACTTTAGTATTGATTTTTTTAATTTTTCTAATAAATTTTCTTCTACATCTGTGACATACCTTGAATTCGCTAAATCATTTTTTGAATCTTTATATATGTAATTTAGTAAGAGCAATCTTTTATCGAACTCATTTCCTTTTAACCACATTCCAAAATTTTGTTTCTTGATTAAATCTAAATTATACTCATTCAATATTTCCCTAACTGATTTTATATCATTTACTATTGTCGTTCTACCTACTGAAATTTTATCTGCCAATTGATCTATTGTTATTACTTCGTCAAATTCAGTAAAAAAGTCTAGTAGATATAAAATTCTTTCATCCTTTACATTGAAATCAAAAGGAATTTTTCTGTTTTCTTCAAATAAAAGATCAAAAATTTCATCATCTCTTATTTCAAGCTTGTATCCATGACCTTTAACATATATTATTTGCGCTATATCTTCTCCTAAATTATCATTTAATTGCTTTATATATGTTCTAACACTCCTAGTTGTAACCTTTAGTTCTTCAGCCATATAATTTATATTTGCGAATTCTTTATTTTTGCATAAAGTCAAAATTTTAAATTCTTTATAATCAATTGATGGCAACTTTAAACCACTACTCATGCACGGACTCCTCCTTACATTTTTTAGTCTATATTAAATCAAAAAAAAATTTAATACATTATTTTTCCTTTCAGTTTTGAAAATGTTTACCAAGAATTTAACCAAGAACATTTGTAAAAGTGTTTTTTAATATTATTCATTTTTAATTATAATATTTTTTCCTGAATATGTATATTTTTTTTACAAATTATAAAAGAGAGTCATATCGACTCTCCTCTATAATCATATAATAATTTTACATTATATATCTAAAACTATAAATTTCCCATGAATTTACAATGTTTCTTATATAAAATTTAGTTTTTAGGTTTTCCAAATATCATTCTTCCTGCTGGTGTTTGAAGTACTGATGTAACTAATACAGTTATAGTTTGTCCTATATATTTTCTACCTCCATCTACAACTATCATCGTACCATCATCTAAATAAGCTATTCCCTGATTTTGTTCTTTACCTTCTTTTACAACTTGAGCTAACATTTGCTCTCCAGGTATTGCAACTGGTTTTACTGCATTCGCTAATTCATTTATATTTAAGACTTCTACTCCTTGGAATTGAGCTACCTTATTAAGATTAAAATCATTAGTAACTACTTTTCCTCCTATAGTTTGAGCTAATTTTAGAAGTTTACTATCAACCTCTGGTATATCCTCAAAGTCGATGTCACTTATCTCAACATCTATATCAAGTTCTTTTTGAATTGAATTAAGTATATCAAGACCTCTTCTACCTCTAACTCTCTTTAAATCATCAGAAGAATCGGCTATATGTTGCAACTCATTTAAAACAAATCTAGGTATTACTAATTTACCTTCGATAAATCCAGTTTTACATATATCTGATATTCTACCATCAATTATTACACTTGTATCTAATACTTTTGGTGGTATTTGTTTTACTATAATTTCTTTCTTAGCTTGTTTTTCTTTATTTAAAGACGCTGTAAGCTTACTCAATCTATTTATGTTAAATAAATCATCTCTACTTTTTAATGCAATTCTAATACCTAAATATCCCATAAATAGATATACTACTATAGATATTATAGCTGTTATAACTGGTATATTTATAAAAGTACCTATTCCTCCAACTATTAAATAAGCTATGACTAAACCTACTATAAGACCTACTGTTCCTAATAATATATCAGATTGTGGATATTTAGAAATTTCCTTGTCTAATACTTTTACACTATCTCTTATTTTTGAGATTATCCAAGGTCCTATTACGTAGAAAAATACACCAAATATTAATGCTACTACTATTGATATTATATATTTATAATCATTAATTCCCACAAATACATTTGGGAAGCATTTAACTAAGAAAATATATACGGTTGTTCCTAATGCTGCACCTAATAATCCTATTAAAATTCTAATTAACTTACTTATCAAAGTGTCACCCCCTTAAAATTTATATTCCTTTGATTTAAACTTCATAATACCTTTGTGTCACATTATTATATATGACCATTACCTAATACTACTTTTAACTTTATAAGTCCATTTTTAATATATGTTGCTCTTATTTCACCTATTCCCTCAACTTCATCCAGTTCTTCTATTGAGGCCTGTAAAATTTCTTGGAAATTTCCAAAATAATTTACTAAATTTTCTATAATTGATGCTGGTAAACGATGTACTTTATTTAACATCCTATATCCTTTAGTCTGAACTTGTAAATCCATGTCTTCTGAAATTCCATTATAACCTAAAACTCTAGCTATTTTAACTTTATTTAACAAATCTTCTTCAGATAAGTTTCTGATTTTCTTTTGGCATTCATCTAAATCTATATTTTCTCTTTTATAATCTTTTAATAACAAAAGTCTATTTTTTTCAGTTCCACCTATTAATTCTTCCAGCTGCATCCTTACTAGGTATCCTTCTTCACCTAAATTAATCAAATATCCTTCTATTATTTGAGCGACTCTCATAACTCTTTCCATACTTTGAACTACTACTATTACATCGTAAATTGTAACCAAGTCGTTGAATTCTAGTGAATTTAAATTGTAAATGCACGTATCTAAGACATCCTTGTATTTTTGTAAGGTCTGCAAAGCTTGATTCGCCTTAGAAAAAACTTCAGATATTTCTTCAACAACGTACTTTTGATCACCTCTATAAACGGTAATAACATTTCTTCTCTGAGAAATAGATATTACAATAGCTCCAGTTTGTCTGGCTACTCTTTCTGCAGTTCTATGTCTAGTACCTGTTTCTGTTGTTGGTATATTGTAATTTGGTATTAACTGAGTATTTGCTAATAATATTTTTTTAGAATCCTCACTAAGCACTATAGCTCCATCCATTTTAGCTAGTTCATATAAATATGCTGGTGAATAATCAGCATCTATTCTAAATCCACCATCGACAATTTTCATAACCTCTTCATTACAATCAAGTACGATAAGCCCACCTGTCTTTGCTCTCAATACATTTTCTATACCTTTTCTCAGTGGGGTTCCTGGAGATATCATTTTTAAAGCATGTAACAAACCTTCGTTATTAATTATATTATCCATAAGTATTACCCCCTTAGCACTATATTTATTGCTTGTCTAAGATTGTCAACGGGAATTATCTCTATACCTTTTACATCTTTTACTGCTTCGTAATTATTTTTTGGTATTACAATTTTTTTAAAGCCTAGCTTTTTACATTCTGAAATTCTTTTTTCAATATAACTTACAGCTCTTATTTCACCAGTTAAACCAACCTCTCCTGTAACAACAATATCTGATGCTATAGGTATATTTCTAAAGCTTGAGGCTACAGCAATAACTATACCCAAGTCTATTGACGGCTCATTTATTCTTATTCCTCCAACTATATTTATATAGACATCTTGGTTTTGAATTTGTAATCCAATTCTCTTCTCAAGAACAGCTAATAATAGAGCTACCCTATTAAAATCAACACCTGTAGATGTTCTTCTCGCCATACCAAAATTTGTAGGAGCTACTAAAGCCTGCAACTCTAAAAGCATCGGTCTAGTTCCTTCAACTGTCGATATTATGACAGAACCTGATACATCCTTTGGCTTTTCAGAAATCAATACTTGTGAAGGATTTTTAAGCTCAACCAACCCTATATCCTTCATCTCAAATACTCCTAATTCGTTAGTTGAACCAAATCTATTCTTGACAGCTCTGACTAATCTATAAGAGTTATATCTTTCTCCTTCAAAATATAGCACTGTATCTACCATATGCTCCAACAGTTTAGGTCCTGCTAAAGACCCTTCTTTAGTAACATGTCCCACTATAAATGTGGATATTCCCATCTTTTTAGATATTTTCATAAATTTTGATGTTCCTTCTTTAATTTGGCTCACAGTACCAGGAGCTGAGGATATCTCTGGGGAATATACAGTTTGAATTGAGTCTACTATAATCAATTCAGGATTTAATTTTTCTAAATATGCTTCTATTATGCTCAAATTATTTTCAGCGAAAATATATAAATTTTGTGAATTAACACCTAATCTACTGGCTCTCATTTTTATTTGAGATTCAGATTCCTCACCTGATATATATAATACTTTTTTATTAGTATTAGCAACATTGCTAGATACTTGCATTAAAAGTGTAGATTTTCCTATTCCAGGATCTCCTCCTACTAAAACTAAGGATCCCTTTACAATTCCTCCACCTAAAACTCTATCCAATTCATCTATGCTTGTCGTAAATCTTTCTTCCTTTACAGCTACTATAGAATTTATACTAACAGGCTTTGAATTTGATTTATCTATAACAAAAACTTCTTTTTTACTTTTTTTCTCTTCTACTTCTTCTACAAAAGAATTCCATTTCATACATTCTGGGCACTTGCCCATCCATTTACTGGTTTCATAACCACATGACTGACATACGTATTTAGTTCTAATTTTTGCCATTAAATTTATCACCCTTAACATATCATTGTATTATTAGAATAACATATATCTTATTGTAATAATATCAAATATTTCTTACATAATCCTTAAAATTTATAATTTATTTTTAATTTAATATTAATTTAGGGGAGCTTTAACTCCCCTAATAAATAAAGACGTAGGAAATTTTAATCTATTTCACTGTAAATACCATCTTATCATCCTTCGCACTTGCCACAACAGTGTCGCCAGCTTTAATTGCTCTCTGTAAAATCAACTCAGATAATTCGTTTTCTAAATGATTTTGTATTGCTCTTTTTAATGGTCTTGCACCATATTCAAGATCAATACCTTCTTTTGCAATTAAGTCTATAGCATCTGGTTGTAATTCTAAGTCTATTTCTAATTCTTTTAATCTATCTATTAATTGTTTGCACATTAGAACTACGATGCTTGAAATATTTTCTTTAGTCAATGAATGGAATACTACTATGTCGTCTATTCTATTTAGAAACTCTGGTCTAAATTGCTTTTTCAATTCTGTCATAATAGTTTCTTTCATTTTTTCGTATTCATCTTTTTGTATTTCTTTTTCGTCTATAACTCCAAATCCTAGTCTCTTTTGCTTTTTAATTGCAGTTGCTCCGACATTTGAAGTTAATATTATTATACAGTTTTTAAAGTCTACAGTTCTTCCTTTAGAATCTGTAAGTCTACCATCATCTAATATTTGTAATAAAATATTAAATACATCTGGATGCGCTTTTTCAATTTCATCAAATAGTATAACTGAATATGGTTTCTTTCTAACTTGTTCTGTTAATTGTCCTCCCTCGTCATATCCTACATATCCTGGAGGAGAACCTATTAATCTAGATACAGCGTGTTTTTCCATGTATTCAGACATATCGATTCTGATTATTTGATTTTCGTCTCCAAATTGTGCTTCTGCTAGAGCCTTACTTAATTCTGTTTTACCTACACCAGTTGGTCCTAGGAATAAGAAAGAACCTATTGGTTTACTTGGGTCCTTTATACCTGCTCTCGATCTTCTGATAGCTGTAGCTATAGATTTTATAGCCTCTTCTTGTCCTACAACCCTTTTGTGTAGGATATTTTCCATATTTAATAATTTCTCAGCTTCTTCTTCGACTATTTTGTTTACAGGTATTCCAGTCCACATAGATACAATATCTGCTATTACTTCTGCAGTAACTGTATTTTTAGTCTTTGTCGAGTTATTCCATTTTTCTCTAATTTGCTTTAATTCTTCCTTTAGTCTTCTTTGTTCATCTCTGACCTTAGCTGCCTTTTCGAAGTTTTGGCATCTAACAGCCTCTTCTTTTTCGTTGTTTATACTTTCTATTCTATCTTCTAATTCTTTTATTTCCTCTGGCGGAGTACTTTCTCTCAATCTAACCTTTGAGCCTGCTTCATCGATTAAGTCTATAGCCTTATCTGGTAAAAATCTATCTGTTATATATCTAACTGATAAATCAACTGCAGCTTCTATAGCTTCATCTGTTATTTTTACCTTATGATGAGCTTCATATCTGTCTCTAAGTATTTCAAGTATTTTTATTGTACTTTCTTTAGTAGGTTCTTCAACTAAAACTGGTTGAAATCTACGTTCTAATGCCGCATCCTTTTCTATATGCTTTCTGTATTCATCAATAGTAGTTGCTCCTATTATTTGCATTTCTCCTCTTGCTAATACAGGTTTTAAAATATTTGATGCATCTATTGAACCTTCCCCTGTAGATCCAGCTCCTACAATTGTATGTAATTCATCTATAAATAAAACTATATTTTCTCTTTTCTTAACCTCATCTATTACTTGTTTTACTCTCTCTTCAAATTCACCTCTATACTTAGCTCCTGCTAATAAGCTTCCCATGTCTAAAGTATACAGTGACTTACCCTTCAAAGTATCTGGTACTCTACCTTTAGAAATATTTATAGCCAACCCTTCTGCTACAGAAGTTTTACCAACACCGGGATCTCCTATAAGCACAGGATTATTTTTTGTTCTTCTACTTAAAATTTGAATTACTCTTTGTATTTCTTTTTCTCTACAAATAACGGGATCTATTTTTCCTTTTTTAGCTTCTTCTGTTAGATTCACACCGTATTTATCTAAAAGCTTTGATGTTGAAGCTTCTTCTCTGTTTGTATCATTTGGTCTTGCTGGTTCCACTGAATAATTTTCAACTCCCATCATTTTCATAATTGATTCTACTAATTCCCTTTGGTCTACACCTAAATTACTAAGTAGATTTATTCCCAAACCTTCTCCTTCTTGAGCTATTGCAAGAAGTATATGTTCAGTTCCTATGTAATTTGTATTTAATTTATTAGCGAAAACAGCTGCTTTCTCTAAAATTTGTTTTGAGCGTGGACTTAGAGGAATATCGCCTTCAACTGGATCATTCCTACCTTCTACTTCTATTAATTTATTTTCAAAAGTTTTTTCATCTATACCTAAATTTTTAAGTACTCTCGCTGCAATCCCATATCTTTCCTTTAAAAGTCCGACTATTAAGTGCTCTGTTCCTACTACTCTATGTCCTAAGCTTTTCGCACAACTCTTACCTAGATTTATGGAAGCCTTGGCACCTTGAGTAAATCTATTGAAGTACATATCAATCCCTCCTATCAATTCTATACAGATAAATCATCTATATAGATATAGAAATAATATTATTTACTATTTCTATTAGCTAGACTAAATTCCCTTCTAATATAAGATGCTCTTTTTATTTTCTCTTCGTCATCGTATGCGCTTATAACTTTTAAATAAGGTTGTCTTCCTGTCATTAATTTTTTTATTTTTTCTAAACTTACATCCTCTATATAACCCATTTCTATTCCAAGCTTTACACTAGATAAACATCTCATAAGCTCTGTATTAGTGATAACTCTAGCACTTGATAATATAGCTAAAGATCTAAAAACATCATCTTCTAAGTCTATTTTTCTTACGTTTTTTAATACTTCTCTTCCTTCGTATTCTCTCTTAGATAAATCCTTTGATATACTCTCTACACTTTGTATAATATTTTCTTCAGATCTTCCAAGTGTTATACTGTTAGATACTTGGTATAAGCTACCTAATATTGATTTTGTCTTGCCATATACTCCTTTAAAATTAATACCTATTTTATGTGCTATTTTGTAGTATTCATCTACTTGCTTTAGTATTTGTATGGCTGGTATATGCACTGTATTAGTCACTTTAAGCCCTGTACCAACATTGACAGGGCATGTTGTCAAGTATCCTAAATCTTTATCAAATGCATATTCTAAATGTGACTCTAATTCATCATCAATTTCATTCGCTATGTCGTATAGCTCTTTAATACCATTATATCCAACTACTTGAATTTTTATATGATCTAGTCCATTTATTAATATACATATTGTCTTATCGTAATTAACAAGTACAGCACTATTTTCACTTGCTAAAAAATCACCATCTACAAGCTCTCTCTCTAAAAGTGAATCGATTTCAATTTGGCTTAACTCTCTTGTTTTATTTAAAATAAGATCATATTTAGAACTAGATAAAATATTATTTACTTTTTCTATTATAATATCAGCCTCTCTGCTAGATAACTTATGTGGAAATGAGTAACCATTTAAATTTCTCGATATATCTACTTTTGACTTTATTACTACACTTTGTTCCATATAAATTCCTCCTACATATCTACATATTATTAGCTTCTAGTTCTAGTATTTCATCTCTAAGCTTAGCTGCTTGTTCATATTCTTCTTCTTGAATAGCTATATTTAATTGTTCCTTTAAATGCTCTACAGCTCTAATTACTTGAACATCTTTAAATTCATTTTTAGGGAATTTTCCTATATGTTCTGAATATCCGTAAATACCTTCAATTATAGGCTTCAATTGTTTTTCAAAAGTAGAATAGCATTTACTGCAACCTAATTTTCCAGTCTTTTTATAATCTTCAAATGATGTATTGCAGACACTACATTTAATATCTACCTTTTGATTTTCATTAGCTTCACTACTACCTTCTACTTGTTGTCCTTCTCCTAAATGCTCTTGTTCAATCATTCCTTTAAGTTGACCATTAATTTCCATTTCTTTTAAACCTTCAATCAATTCATTTACTGCCTCTTCATCGAAAGACATATTTGATAAAATGTCATTTATAGGAAAAGGAATTTGCATATTTGAGTTCATACTATCATGAAATTCTTTTGCACAATCTGTACATAAATACATTTGACTATTTTGCCCATTTACAATTGTACTTATAAAAACAGTAGCTACTTTTTTATTACATTTTTGACACAACATATTATCCCTCCTCATAAATAAAATAGCAATTCTATAATATTTCTCGATAGTTTTGATTTTAAATTTTATCTCATATTGGAAAATATATAGATTTATTTATAGCATATAATATTATTATTCCCATTTTTTTGTTAATTCAACTCAAAATAATTTATTTAATACCATTATAATATAAAAAAATGTATTATTTATTACATATATATACTATGTTTTTTTAGATATTTTATTATTTATAAAACTAGTGGTATGCTTTTTGACTATTATTTATAATTATATACTTTTTTATATTTATACACAACAAAAAGGAACCTATGCAGAATAAACCTGCATAAGTTCCCCCTATATACATTTTTTAATATTAGTCTTCTTTAGCTTCTTCAATTATTTTCTTAGCTATTTGAGATGGTACTTCTTCGTATTTTTCTAATTCCATTTCAAATTGACCTCTACCTTGAGTCATAGCTCTTAGGTCTATAGCATATTTAAATGTTTCACTTTGAGGTGCTTCAGCAAATATAATTTGTTTTCCTTTGTTATCAGGTTCCATACCTAATATTTTACCTCTTCTCTTATTGATATCACCCATAACATCTCCCATATATTCTTCTGGAACTGTTATTTTTAAGCTCATTATAGGTTCAAGTAATATTGGTTTAGCTTCTTGCATACCTTTTTTGAATGCTATAGAAGCAGCAGTCTTGAATGCCATTTCAGAAGAGTCTACATCATGGTAAGAACCATCGTATAATACTGCTTTGATATTTGTAACTGGATATCCTGCTAATATACCTTTTTGCATAGAATCTCTTAAACCTTTTTCTACTGCTGGTATATATGATTTTGGAACAGATCCACCAAATATTTCTTCTGCGAATTCAAAGTCTTCTGTAGATCTAGAGAATCTTATATGAACATCACCGTATTGTCCACGACCACCAGATTGTTTCTTATGTTTACCTTGAACATCTGAGCTTCCTTTGATAGTTTCTCTATATGCAACCTTGATATCTTCTAGATCAAAGTCTACACCATATTTTTCTTTAATTTGTTTCTTAATAGTATTTATGTGTAATTCACCTTGTCCACCAACAAGAGTTTGTTTTGTTTCAGCATTTCTATACCAATGTATAGTTGGGTCTTCTTCTGCAACTTTATTTAAGCAAGAAGCGATTTTTTCTTCTTCACCTTTATTCTTAGGCACAACTGAATAGTAAATTTGTGGTTTAGGGAATTCAATTGGATCTAGTGGTATAGCATCAGGTTTAGCTGCTATAGTATCTCCTGTTTTTAATGAAGCGACCTTAGTTACAGCAACTATATCACCAGCTTTAGCTTCTTCAAGTTCTTCTAAGTTACCATTTACTACTGTATATATGTTAGATAATTTTTCTTTTTTATCTTGAGTTATATCTATAACTTCCATGTCTTTCTTTAAAGTACCTTCTATAATCTTGATATAAGATGTTTTTCCTGTGAATGGGTCCATCATAGTTTTAAATACTTGTCCTCTGAATGGAGCTTCACTGTCTATATGACCTGGATAGATATATGATTCTAATGTTTCTAATATTTCTTTTGTACCTATGTTATTAATA
Source organism: Intestinibacter sp. (assembly GCF_022780145.1). GTDB lineage: Bacteria > Bacillota > Clostridia > Peptostreptococcales > Peptostreptococcaceae > Intestinibacter. The sequence goes on along the minus strand of NZ_JALEXO010000127.1, from coordinate 6,743 downwards.
GTTGAACCACATATAACTGGGATTATATCCCCTCTCTTTATACCTATTGTGATTCCTTTTTGAAGTTCTTCTTCAGTAAATTCTTCACCACTGAAATATTTATCTAAATAAGCATCGTCAGCTTCTGCAACAAGTTCCATTAAACCTTCTTTTATAGCTAAAACTTGATTAGTAAAGTCACCATCAAATGCTTCTTGTAAATTATCTAATATGTTATGTAATTTAACAAATTGTTTATCTTTGTATTCAGGTATTATCATTGGCACTATTTTTTTATCGTATTTTTCTCTTAGCATGTCTATTGCATCTTTATATCTAGCCTTTTCGTTATCAATTTTATTGATAAACATTATTTTAGGCATATTTTCAGTCATTTCTAGTGATTTTTCGATACCTACTTGTATAGGAGATGTAGCATCTATTACTATAACAGCTGCTGCACAAGCTTTTAGAGATGAAATTACTTCTCCACAGAAATCGAAGTATCCAGGAGTATCTAATAAATTATATTTGATACCATTGTATTCTACTGGAACTAGACCCATACTGTAAGTCATGTTTGTTTTATCACTTAGTTGTGGTATTTTCTTTTTAAGATTAGCTGTATATGCGATTGCTTCTATTAAATTAGTTTTCCCACAACCACTATGACCTAAAATCGCAATATTTCTTAAATTGTTACTATCATACACTTTCATAAGAGCACCTACCTTTGTTTGTTTTAAAAATTTAAGTCGTATTTCCTTAATATTTTTATTTCTATATTTTTATATCTTAATTTAATAAACAATACTTTTTTATTACATTATATCCCATAACAAAAAATATTATTTACTTTATAGTTAAATATATTTCTACATATAAGTATAATTTTCCTTTTTTATTTCTAAATTTTTTACTGTAATTTCAATATTATTATTATTTTATTGTATACTGAATTTAATATACTACGAACATTAGATTTCAAATAAATATAATTATATTTATTATTTTTCTATATAAAAAAAAAGGAACCTCGCAAAATTAATTTGCAAAATTCCTTTTTGAAAATAATTTATTTTTATGCTTCTTCTACAGCTTCCATAGTCATTAATAATTGTTTATCAGTAACCATGTCTCCTTCTTTAACTTCTATTGAAGATATCTTACCTACAACCTTAGCAACTATGTTAGTTTCCATCTTCATAGCTTCTATTACTATTAATGGTTGGTTTTCTTCTACTACATCGCCTTTTTTAACAAGAGTTTTAACAACTTTACCTGGAATAGCTGCCCCTATTTGTAGTGGATCATCCATATCAGCAAGTTCAACTTGTTTTATTAGACCTGAGTAGTTGTTGTCTTTTATTTCAACTTCTCTTAGAGAACCATTCATTCTGAATACTACTGTTCTATATCCATTTTCTTTGACATCGCCTATACCTATTAATCTTATAGAAAGTGATTTACCATCTTCTATTTCAACATCACATTCTTCACCTTGATCTAATCCATAGAAGAATACATGACTTTCTAATTTAGATATATCGTTGTATTCTTGAAGATGTCTTAGGTAATCTTCATAAACTTTTGGATATAATTCATAACTTAATATATTTCTTATGTTAGAATCCATAGAGAATTTTTCATCTAAGTATTTCTTATCTGCTTCAAAATCAGCAAGTGGCATTAATTTACCTGGTCTTTCAGTTATAGGAGCTTCTCCCTTTAATACAACTTCTTGTATATCTTGAGGTATTCCACCAACTGGTTGTCCTATCATACCTTTACAGTAATCAACTACTGAGTCTGGGAATGATAATTTCTTACCTTCTTCTATTATGTTTTCTTCAGTTAATCCATTCTTAGTCATGAATATTGCTAAGTCACCAACAACCTTAGAAGATGGTGTAACCTTGATTATGTCTCCTAATATCTTATTAGCTTTTTGGTAGTTATCTTTTACCTGATCAAATGAATCAGCTAATCCTAAACTATCAGCTTGAGCTTTAAGGTTAGAATATTGTCCTCCTGGCATTTCATATTGGTATATTTGTGCGAAAGAACTTGTTAATCCACTTTCAAATTTCTTATAAACTTCTCTTAAATCATAGTAGTAATCGCCTATTTGTTCATATCCATATAAGTCTATCTTTGTATCTCTTTCATCAAATCTTAAAGCTTCTACTACTGCATTTAATGATGGTTGACTTGTAAGTCCTGCCATTGATTGTAAAGCTGTATCTACTATATCTACACCAGCTTTAGATGCCATTAAGCAAGTTGCAACACCATTACCACTAGTATCATGAGTATGTAAGTGTATAGGAACATTTACATTGTCTTTTAATGCTTTTATTAAGCTGTAAGCTGCATGTGGTTTTAATAAGCCAGCCATGTCTTTTATACAGATTATATCTGTTCCTAATGATTCTAATTCTTGAGCCATATTTATGTAATATTCAAGATTATATTTAGATTTAGCAGGGTCTAGTATATCTCCTGTATAACACATAGTAGCTTCTACTATTTTTCCTGTTTCTAGACCAGCATCTATTGATAATTTCATATTTTCAACCCAGTTAAGTGAGTCAAATATTCTTATTACATCTATACCTTGTTCTGCTGCTTCTTTTATAAATGTAGTTATTACATTATCTGGGTAATTAGTATAACCAACACCATTAGAAGCTCTGAATAACATTTGGAATAAGATGTCTGGTATTTCTTTTCTTAATTTTTGTAATCTTATCCATGGTGATTCATTTAAGAATCTATATGCAACATCATATGTAGCTCCACCCCACATTTCTAGTGAGAATAAATCCTTCATATATGCTTCAGTAGCAGGTGCTGCTTGTAAGAAGTCATAAGTTCTGAATCTTGTAGCTACTAGAGATTGATGTGCATCCCTCATAGATGTATCTGTTAATAATAATTTCTTTTCATTTTTTATTTTTTCTATGTATGCTTTTTTACCTAATCTTTGTAATTGTTGTCTACTTCCTTCAATGTCAGGTATATCAGTTCTTATAATTGGTTTATGTGGTGTAGTAAACACTGGTTTTTGTTGACAGTGATTTTCGTTTACTGTTACATCACCTATAAATTGAAGTAATTTTGTAGCTCTATTTTTACTTTCTCTTATATTGAATAATTCTGGATGTTCATCTATAAATTTAGTACTACATTTTCCTTCTTGGAATTCAGGACTTTCTAGAACATTAATTAAGAATCCTGCATTAGTTTTTACACCTCTTATTCTTAATTCTCTTATAGATCTTAACATCTTATTTATTGCTTTTTTGAAAGTTCTATCCCAAGAAATTGTCTTAACTAATAAACTATCGTAATATGGGCTTATGTCAAATCCTGCACAACCATTACCACCGTCAAGTCTTATACCATTACCTGATCCAGTTCTATAAACTTGGATTTTACCTGTATCAGGCATGAAGTTATTTTTAGGATCTTCAGTTGTGATTCTACATTGGATTGAATATCCTCTTGCTTTTACGTCTTCTTGAGATTTTATATCTATTTCTTCACTATCTAAAGTGTATCCTTCTGCTATTAATATTTGGCTTTGAACTATATCTATACCAGTTATTTCTTCTGTTACAGTATGTTCAACTTGAACTCTGGGGTTCATTTCTATGAAATAATGATTTCCATCTGCATCAACTAAGAATTCTAAAGTACCTGCATTTACATATCCAACGCCTTTAGCTATTCTAACAGCATCTTCACATATACTTTCTCTTACTTTTGGGTCTAGAGAAAATGCTGGAGCATATTCAATTATTTTTTGGTGTCTTCTTTGTACTGAACAGTCTCTTTCGTATAGATGTACTATATTGCCTTCTTGATCTCCTAATATTTGTACTTCTATGTGTTTTGGGTCTACTATATATTTTTCTATGAATATTACAGCTTTACCAAAAGCTTTTTCTGATTCACTACAGGCAGTTTCGTATTCAAGAGCTAAGTCTTTTTCGTTGTAAACAACTCTCATACCTCTACCGCCGCCACCATTAGATGCTTTAACCATTACTGGATATCCAACGTAGTTAGCTACTTCTTTAGCTTCTTCTACTGATTCTATAACTTTATCAACACCTGGTATAGTAGGAACTCCAACAGAATGTGCAACTTTTTTAGAATTTATTTTGTCACCCATTTTATCCATTATCTCAGCTGAAGGACCTATAAAAGCTATTCCGTTTTCTTCACATTTACGTACAAATTCTGAGTTTTCAGCTAAAAATCCATAACCAGGATGTATTGCATCTACATTTTTTTCTTTTGCTAATGCTATAATTCCATCCATATCTAGATATACATCAATTGGACTCTTATCTTCACCTATTAAGTAAGATTCATCCGCTTTTGTTCTAAATAAGCTATATTTATCTTCTTTACTGTATATCCCAACACTTTTTATTCCTAGTTCAGCGCATGCTCTAAATATTCTTATCGCAATTTCGCCTCTGTTTGCAACTAGTATTTTCTTAAACTTCTTTTGCATTTTATCCCCCCCGTGTTCATTTTCATCGTAATATTTAAGATTATAAATCAATTCAATTTAATTTTAAACCAGTTTTAACAAGTTTCTTAATTAATAATAGAATTTCTTTCAATATATAATTTAATTTATGTATTTTGAAAAAACACTATATTTAATTTAAGTGAACTTAGAATATTTTTTTACAATTAATATTAAAATATTTCTATTTATATGAATAAAATCATTATTTTAATTATAAATGTACATAAATCAAATATTTTTTTGTCAAAACGCCACTATTAGTAAAGTATTGTTTTAATAAATCTATCTATTATATTTTATTAAATTATTTTTACATAATATAACAATATTCTTGATGATAAATTATTTTCATTCAATATTAAAATAAATCTACCTATTATACTTTAATTAAAATATTTATTATTTTCTAATTTTCTCAAAAATTTAATGTCAACATTTTATTAATTACTAATAGCGTGCAATATTACAATGTCATAAACACATTTTAATTATTTATTATTTCTATATTATTAATCTGTTTCAGATAATAATCTTTTTACAACATCTGAAAGTTTTAATACCCCTAAATCAGTATGAGCTATAGCTATTACAGTTTTTATTTTATTTTCGCTCATATCCCATTTATAAGATCTTGCATTCATTATTGAATACATAGGCATCATTTCTTCTAATTCGATAGCTTTTTCTTCTGCTATTTGCATATACTCTTCAAATAGATCATCCATTTCCATATCCTGCAAATCATATTCTTCTTCGATTTCTTTTTTTATTAAATCGACATCTAACGTCAATAGATAAGCTAAAACATCTTCCCTTTTAGTTGCTTTACACATATCTTTTTCAACTTTGAAATCGCTATTTTTTTCTATTAAATATTTTATTTCATCACTATCAATTATTTGCTCATCAAATATTATATACAAATTCGTTTTATGTCAGAAATGCTTATATTTATGAAAGTGTTATTGTATTCAATATACACCTTTAATATATATTAATTTTCTGACTTCTCCTTTCTCAATATATTTAAATGCTATCAACGGTACTATTGTAATTCCAATAATACCATTATATATTATATTACTAAAAAAGTCTTAATTTTAAAATTTATTAATAATTCAATTTTTTTCTATAAATAATACCCCGCAAATATATATTATAGAAATATTATTTACATAAAACTAATATATATTTATAATAATGTCCATTAAAAATAAGTAAAATAACATTATATACAAAAAAACCTTTAGCGATTTAATCACTAAAGGTTTACTGGTGGGACCAACAGGGCTCGAACCTGTGACCCCCTGCTTGTAAGGCAGGTGCTCTCCCAGCTGAGCTATGATCCCTCAATGGTTGTTTATAATATGGTGCGCCCAAAGGGACTCGAACCCCCAACCTTCTGATTCGTAGTCAGACACTCTATCCAGTTGAGCTATAGGCGCTTGTCTGGAGGCGACACCCAGATTCGAACTGGGGATGAAGGAGTTGCAGTCCTCTACCTTAGCCACTTGGTCATGTCGCCATATTGGTGACCCATCGGAGATTCGAACTCCGGACACCTTGATTAAAAGTCAAGTGCTCTACCGACTGAGCTAATGAGTCATATTTTATTTGGGGTGGATAATGAGATTCGAACTCACGGCCTCCAGAGCCACAATCTGGCGCTCTAACCAGCTGAGCTATATCCACCATATTATTTTGGTCGAGGTGAAGGGACTCGAACCCCCGGCCCCATGGTCCCAAACCAAGTGCGCTACCAAACTGCGCTACACCTCGATCTTTTAATTAATGTGGTGGGCCATCAGGGACTCGAACCCCGGGCCTACCGGTTATGAGCCGGGCGCTCTAACCAACTGAGCTAATGGCCCACATTAATTGGTAGCGGTAACAGGAGTCGAACCTGTGACCTTTCGGGTATGAACCGAACGCTCTAGCCAACTAAGCTATACCGCCGCAATTTTTTTTGGTGCCTAGAGGCGGAATCGAACCACCGACACGGGGATTTTCAGTCCCCTGCTCTACCGACTGAGCTATCTAGGCATTTGGCGGAGAGGGTGGGATTCGAACCCACGGTGCCGTTAAGCATCACTGGTTTTCAAGACCAGCTCCTTAAACCACTCGGACACCTCTCCATATTGGTGACCCATCGGAGATTCGAACTCCGGACACCTTGATTAAAAGTCAAGTGCTCTACCGACTGAGCTAATGAGTC
>NZ_JALEXO010000118.1 GCF_022780145.1 Intestinibacter sp. | reverse complement strand
TTTGTAACCTTCGAAATTACGGCTTCGCCGTTATCAGCATCAAAGCTTACAGTTATATCATCAGCTTCTGTAACTGTTACTTCACAAACTGGAGCTGTTATTACAGTTTCTTCGCTATCGCTTAGACTTAAATCAGTACCTTGTGCTGAAACTATATATGTTCCTGGTTCGTCAAACATTAATTTTGCCTTACCATCTTTGTCTGTAACTATGTCAGTGGCTTCGCCATCTACGTAGATAGTAGCACCTGAAATAGCTTGACCTTCTGGAGCTAAATAAGCATCAGCATTATTGAATCCACTTAAAGTTAATTCTAAGTTTTGTCCTTGTTTCACTGTGGCTTCTTGTTTATCGAAGTAAGTGTAGAACATTGGAACTTGGTAATCTGTAAACATTGTTACATTTACATCGTCATTATTTTTCATCTTGATATAATCTACTGCAGAACCCCAAGTGTATCCTTCCTCTTCTAACCATTCTCCTGGATACTTATTGTTTACATAGTAGCATAATTGTGTAGTTTCAACTCCTAAGAACTTAGTTATAAATAAGTCGTTTCCTGTAGCTGGACTATTATTTGATGTTCCTGAGAAGTTTTCTGCTCCACCTGCGTATAATTCGTGGAATTTAATAAATACGTTAAGTAATGTTGGATAATCGTCACTGTTGTATACACTTGGGTAACCGTAATCAGTTACATCAAAGTTTGTAGCTGTTATTGGTATTCTTGTAAGTTTTGTTTCATCGTCGTTTGCCAACTTAAATTCTCCATCCTTACTTACTGTAACGTAAACTGTTGCGCTAAGCTCAACATATATTGTTTGAGGTTCATTACCCATTATTACAGTTCCTGTTTCAGTGTTTAAACCTTCTTTAGTTACTTCGTATTTGTATAAAGATCCTTTTCTAAGTCCATCGTATACACCAGTAGTTCCTGAAATAGCTTTTATTTCATTTCCTTTATAATCGTAAAGTTTTACTGTTGCACCTTGTACACTTGCAGTTATTGATAAATCACAGCTTCCAAATACTGTTTTTCCATCTATTACTGCCCATGATTTGTATCCATTTTCATCTGTTATAGCGCTGTTAAGTAATGTAGCTACTGAACCGTCTGCTAATTCTTTTGATGATTTAGCTTCAGCCTTATCTTCTACGTCTTTACCATTTATAGCTCCTGTAGCTGTTCCTTTTTGGTAGAAGTTATTAGCTAAATCTGATGTAGTAACATCATCGCTATATATAGAACCAATTAAAGCACCTACTTCTGAACTAGCGTTTATATTTCCATAGTTTACATTGTTCTTAATTGTATTTCCAGATCTATTTACAACTCCTATTATACCACCTATTTTTGAGCCACCAGTTACATCTCCAAGGTTATAGTTATTAGATATTTCAGAACCAGAAGATACATATCCTGCTATACCACCTATCATTGAGGAATTGCTTCCCATTGCTGATACTGCTGCTTTATTTACGTTGTTATTTAATTTACCGTCTCCAGTTCCTGCTATACCACCTACATATCTGTAACCTTTTACTTCTCCTAGGTTAGTACAGTTGATTATAGTAGCGTTACTTTGATTTTGTGATACTATACCTCCTGTATCTGAATATGAGCCTGTACTTTCTATAGTAGCTTTATTTGTACAATTATCGATTGTTCCATAATTGTATACAGCTATACTACCTAAGTATCCTCCAGTTAGATATCCTGTAATTGTTAAATTCTTCACTGTACCATTGTTACTTTGGAATAATGCTTGAGAATAACTACTTCCCAAGTATAATCCTTTTATAGCGTGTTCATTTCCATCGAATGTTCCTGCGAATTGTCCGCCTACACTCCAAACAGCGGCGTCTTCACTTACAGTTGTTTTACCATCATTGTCTTTTGTAAATTTGTCATCGCTATTTAATACTATATCTTTACCTAATTTTATAGTTTTTCCTGAGAAATTACTTCCTTGAACACTAGTTGTTTTACTATTTAATATTGCATTAAATCCTAAAAGCTCTTCCTTCGTATTTATAGTATATTCTGTCTTATCAGCATCGTACCAGCTTAAATCATATACTTTTTTAAGTTCAACTGAAATTGTTCCTAAGTCCTTGTCCACAACTTCAAATTCACCTTGTACAGTTTCATATCCATCTGCTTTTAATGTATATGTGTATTTTCCTGGATTTAAGTTGTATTTACTTGGTGTAGAAGTTTCTATTAAATTATCTAAACTATCTTTGACTTCTACATTTTGATCTGTAGTAGAATTACTTGTGAATTCAACATCGTATCCTTTTGTCAATTCTATATTTATTTCCTTAGGTTC
>NZ_JALEXO010000110.1 GCF_022780145.1 Intestinibacter sp. | reverse complement strand
TGCTTATAAAAAATTACCTAAAAATACGACAGAAATAGAACATGAATTACTGGATGAAGGGATGATTTTTGTAGGGCTAGTCGGAATAATCGACCCTCCAAAAGAAGAGGTCATAGATGCTATTTTGCAGGCTAGAAGAGCAGGTGTTAAAATAAAAATGATAACAGGTGATCACCCTGAAACAGCAGCAGAAATAGCAAGACATATTCAGTTGTCCGAAAAAAACAAAGTTATAACTGGACCGGAAGTAGATAAACTAACAGATGAAGAGTTAAGCTCAGTAATTCAAGATTACGATATATTTGCAAGAGCAACTCCTGACAACAAACTCAGAATTGTAAAAGCATACCAAGCCAACAATTTGGTGACTGCGATGACAGGTGATGGAGTAAATGATGCTCCAGCTTTAAAACAAGCAGACATAGGTATAGCAATGGGTGTCAAGGGTACAGATGTAGCTAAGGAAGCATCAGATATGGTGTTGGCAAATGATGATTTCTCAACTATAGTCGATGCAATAAAGGAAGGACGACGAGTGTACGACAACATCAAGAAAACTATAAAATTCCTATTACCGACGAGTATAGCAGAGGGATTGATAGTGCTTGTGAGCATACTTTTAAGCAATCCACTACCATTACAGCCAGTTCAACTTTTGTGGATAAATATGGTGTCAGCGGTGACTATATCATTTGCATTTGTATTTGAACCAGCCGAGCACGATATAATGGATAAAAAACCACGACAAAAGCACGAAAATATAATAAAGACCTACGATGTTTTTAGAGTTCTATATGTGGCGATATTAATTGCAGGTTTGGGTTTAATTGTAAATCAGTACTTGATAAGTAGAGGAATTTCACAAAATACAGCCAGTACAGTGACACTCAATATAATAGTATTTGGGAAAATATTCTACTTGTTCAATATAAGAACAGCAGGAAGAGCTATTTCTAAAAACTTGTTCTCAAATAAAGTAGCTTTTATAGTTGTAGGAATTCTTTTAGCTCTTCAAATGGGGATCACATATGTGCCTTATATGCAGGGAATATTTAGAACTGGTTCAATTGAATTTTATGAATGGATATACCCATTATGTTGTGGGCTTATAATATTCACAGTTGTAGAAATCGAGAAATTCTTGAAATCTAAAACAAGCGGGCATAAACAATAATTGGTAGATTTTGGTAAGTATAAAATTTAAAAAATTGATAATAATATAGTTAAGATTAAATTATTACTTTAACCGAGTAACGTATTTTAATCTGACTCGACTGACGTGAATCCCATATATTGCGAAAGTGGTATAATCATAGGGTAGAACCTATAGGGTGTAACAGGAGTCCGAAAAAATAATAAGCGATAACCAAGCGAGAAACTATGTAGGGAAACCTGCATAGTTTCTTTTTGCTGAAAGAAAGATTTTTTTATATATGTAAATAGGTTATAATAGAATGGGTTATACTAAAATGTGTATGTTAAATTAATAAACAGGCGAGGTGATATTTTGCAGGGAATATTTAAAATGACAGACGAGAATAAAATATTTTACAAGACACTAATCACACTATGTATTCCGATTATAATCCAAAATTTGATAACGACACTTATAAATATGGTCGATACTGTAATGATTGGAAGTTTAGGAGAGGTATCTATAGCGGCGATAGGTATAGCTAATCAATATTTCTTTTTATTCAATATGGCATTATCTGGAATTATAGGTGGAACGGGTATATTTATGGCGCAATTTTACGGAAAAGGAGACAGAGATAGCATAAAGAAGGTAACTGCATTTAGTGTCATAGCGGCGTTGATTTTAGGGTTAATTTTCTTTGTGATAGCTGTATTTTTCCCTAATTTTATAATTCATTTTTTCTCTTATGACAGTGAAGTAGTCAAACAGGCAAGAGATTATTTTTTAGTTATAGGATTTTGTTATCCAATTATGGCAGTTAGTTATATTTTCAGCATGGGATCTAGAAATGTAATGAACCCTAGATTAGGAATGGTTTGTAGTTCTATTTCCCTTGTCGTAAATATAATTTTAAATTATATCTTTATATTTGGAAAACTTGGAGCTCCAGCATTAGGCGTGATGGGAGCTGCTGTTGCTACTGTTATAGCTAGAATTGTGGAGTTTATTTTACTTATAGGATATGTGTATTTTGTAAGAGATGATTATGAGTTGAGATTTGGATTTAAGGACATAAGAGGAATCACTAAGGATTTGGCAGATGCTGTAATCAAGAAAACTGCACCGACGTTTTTGAATGACACAACTTGGGCATTCGGAAGTGTGCTTTATTCAGTTGCTTACTCTACAGCTGGGACATCAGCTATTGCGGCGAGTCAGATTGCCAGCACGACTGGAAACTTCTTCATAATGACAGCGGTCTGTATAGCGATAGGTTCTTCTATAATGATGGGAAATGAACTAGGTGCAAATAATATAGACAGGGCGATAAGATATTCTAAGAAATTCTCGGTGATAGTAACTATAGCAGGTGCTATTTTAGGTACTTTATTGATACTTTCTACACCAATTCTTTTGAAAATATTTAGTGTTTCAGATGGATTAACTCCTGATATCAAGAAGATATTTATCATAATGGGTGTTATGATGGCGCTTAGAACATTTAACACTTTCATAGTAATAGGAGTTTTGAGAAGTGGTGGCGATACTAAGTACGCGTTATTTTTAGAAATGGGATGTATGTGGCTTGTTTCACTTCCGATAACATTTGTAGCTGCATATAAAGGAATTCCGATTTATCTATTAGTTGCATTTACTTATACTGAGGAAATCGCCAAGTTTATATTTGGAGTGCCGAGAGCAGTATCTAAAAAATGGGCAAATAATATTGTAAAAGATATGTAAATTGTAAATATATTTCTTCTATATTGAGGATAAAATTTCTCAAACATAGAAGAAATATATTTTTTTATTTTTTCGGAAGATTTATAAATTTTATATTATTAATCTTTGCATATTTTTCAGGATAAGAACCCTTATTACAATATATACAAAATTCATCACTACATCCATCAAAAGCATGATTTCCAATAGATTTAACAGAATTAGGAATTTCTATCTCTTTTAAATTACTACATCCATGAAAAGCATAAAATCCAATAGATTTAACAGAATTAGGAATTTTTATTTTTTCTAATTTCGTACAATTACTAAAAGCATGATTTCCAATAGATTTAATAGAATTAGGAATTTCTATTTCTTTTAAACTCATACAACTACAAAAAGCACCATCTCCAATAGATTTAACAGAATCAGGAATTTTTATCTCTTTTAAATTACTACATCCCCAAAAAGCATTATCTCCAATAGATTTAACAGAATCAGGAATTTCTATTTCTTTTAAATTACTACATCCCTTAAAAACATTATTTCCAATAGATTTAACGGAATTAGGAATTTTTAT
>NZ_JALEXO010000069.1 GCF_022780145.1 Intestinibacter sp. | reverse complement strand
GACGAAGAGGTTTTAAGTATAATAAAATCAGCTCACGAAAAGGCTATGAATATACTTAAAGAAAACAAAGAAAAACTCCATGAATTATCTAAATTCTTACTTGAAAAAGAAACTATAACAGGTGAAGAATTTATGGAAATCTTAAATAAAGATAACAATTTAGATACAAATTTATTACAAAACGACACAAATCCAGAATCAGGTGATATAATAGATGAAGTTGAAGGTAGTAAATTTAGTGTTGTAGGTGAAGGTGTAAGCCTTGAAAAGAAGGAAAACACTGTAGACCTCGATAAAAAATAAGGAGTGAGAAAAATAATCGAGTTATTTAAAAAGTATAAAGAAGCCATTTTATATGTAATCTTTGGTGGATTTACATTTTTGACTAATTTAGTTACATACCTTGTATGTACTAGATTATTCAGTATAGATATATTGATTTCAAATTCAATTGCGTGGATAGTATCTGTTGTATTTGCATATATAACAAATAAAATATTTGTATTTGAAAGTAAAGAAACTAGATTAGAATATATATTAAAGGAATTTTCGTCATTTGTAGGCTGTAGAATTTTCTCTGGAGTTGTAGAGCTGATGATAATATTCGTGATGGCTACTTTAGCTGGAATTAACGATTTAGTTGTTAAGATAGTCACTAATGTAGTAGTTATAGTTCTAAATTATGTATGTAGTAAGCTGATAATATTTAAGAAAAAAGACGAACCAGAATATGCATAAAGTGTTATTTAAAGGGATATGAAGCAAAGTAAAATTTGCATCATATCTCTTTTTAATTTATTACTTTATTTACATTGCGGAAAAATAAAAAATTCTACACTATTGAATATTAGCATAGAATCCTTTAAAAAACACACTACTTCAGTCATGTAGCTACCAAATACATGGCTGAATTTTTATATACCCTAGTCTTAGAATATATTACTTTTGAAAATAAGTAAAGTAGTATTTTAGTAGTACTACCAGTAGTATAAAAGTGCTATACAAGTGTAAGATACTAAAATCATACTTTTTGAAAATATCTTCTAAAGTATAATTATGTTAGAGAAATATATAGAATATTGGGATAAATTGGGGAAATATGTCTAATTTGTTTTATACTTTTGTATTTCTAAAATAAAAAAAGAAAGGGGTAAAAAAATGGGAAAAAGAAAAAGCAAATTTTTAAGTCTTATTCTTGCATTGTGTATGGTAGTTGCTTCAATGCCACTAGCTAGTTTTGCAAATATAGCTAATGTTGCTGATGCTGCATCAAGAGCAATGTACTATACAGTGGAAAAATATGACGCTGACGGTAATGGAACTATGATGGTTGCACCAACAAGTACAATGAACTGGAGTGGTAGATATGGTACAACTTTCATAAAATCTCTTTTAGGAGATAATGTTCAACTAAGCAATGACGCAGTTACTGCTATCAAAGATGATAGCCAAGAAGATGGTTGGCTAAATAATGGTGATTTAGCCGATGGATCACAATGGTATGTTGTAGCTGATAAAGAAGCCTACTTAGATACATCATATTTTTATGCAAGAGATGTAACTGTAATTCGTTTTATTTATGTTCCAGGTAATGATTTAAGCAAGGCAGGTTTGACTTCTGAAGGTCTTAGCTGGGGTGTAGATGCTAAGGTTATACTTGATAGAAGCGAATTAATCAAGACTGTTTCTGAATACAATCCTTCACAACTTGGCGGAAACAGATTAAAGGCTTACAATAAAGCTGTTAATATGATTTTAAATACAAAGGATGCAACAGCTGATACTGTAGAAGAAGCTAGACAAAATCTTATAAATGCGACAGATTCTGCTACAGGAATTACACTTCCAGATGAAAGTGTAAGCATCTATGCTGGTGAAAGCTATGAAGTAAAACCAGTACTAGAACCTCTAGGAAGTACAGACAAATTAACTTGGAAATCTAGTGATGAATCTGTAGCAACAGTCAGTGATGAAGGTGTTGTAAAAGGTATTTCTGCAGGAAATGCGACAATTACTGTAACAGCTGAAAACCCAGATGTAAAAGCAGAACTTGCAGTAACTGTATCTGATGTCGACGGTATTTCACTTACAGCTCTTACTGGAACAGAAGTAGAAGCACAGTCTGGTGAACTTCAATTCCTTGCATCAGTAGATCCTTCAGACTGGGATGGAAATATAAAATGGAGTGTTAGCGACTCATCAATTGCAACAGTTACTGAAGAAAGCACTAATAAATTAATGGCAACTGTTAAGGGATTAAAAGAAGGTAAAGTAACTCTTACAGCAAAAATAGGTTCAAAAGAAGCATCACAAGAAATTACAATAAAAGAATACCAAGGACCATACGTTTATTTTGAATATGCTGATGGAAGAAAACAACTTTTAGATGATAATGATACTATTACTTTAACATGTTTAGATGAAGGTAAATTTGTTGTCGGTAGATCAAGCGGAACTACTACATGGAGTGGTGGTAGCGACTTTGTAACTTCTATTCAAGGTGGAGATGATTTACAATATTGGACTTTTATAAACAAAGAAACTGGTAAATGGAATCCATGGGATACTAGAAAATTAACAATAACAGTTGATTCAGGTGGATGGTCAAAAACATTTACTGTAAATTGCGTTTCTAGTGGAATCACAGAATTAAAAACTTATGTAGGTGATAAGGAAGTTTCATTAGATAATCCTTATGAATCTGAAGGTCTAGTAAGTGGTGTCGGAGTTACAGTAAAGGGTAGAAAAGCAGATAGCGATGAATGGATTACTATTCCAAAACAAGCACTAAATTATGATACAAGTGATACAAAATACAATATAAGATGGCAAGGCAATCAATTAGTTTTTACTGCTGGTGGTCAAGCAACAATGTCAGTTTTCATGCGTGATAACTGGAATGTAAAAGCACAATTTATTGCAAAATGTAACTATGTACCATTGACTGGATTTACTATTGAAACTCCAGAAACTTTCACTATTACTGGTGAAAAAGACTTTATGACTGGTAATTACTATGGTTTAGGACTTTATACAGACAATCTTAAAATAACATATACACCAAGTAATGCAACTAATAGAAATTTGAATTGGGAAGCATTAACACCAGATATCGCAACATTTACTACAGAACATAATGCAGGTATTGTTCCTAAAAAATGCGGTACTGCGAAATTTAAAGTTACTAGTTCAGATAATCCTGATCTTGTACAATATGTAACTGTTAAGTTCTTATATAATAAACCACTTCAAAAAGCAGAACTTGAAACAACAGAATATGAAATGAAAGTCGGCGATACACAAGCATTAAACATAACAACTACACCTTCTGATGCAACAGAAAAAGGTTTCAAATATACTTATGATAATGAAGGTATCGTTGAAGTTAAAGACGGCAAGATTGTAGCAAAGAAAGCAGGAACAGTTAAGGTTACAGGTACACCTTTAGATGATACACAAGGCTGCAACAACATCGAATTTACTGTGACAGTTACAGGTGACATAGTTGAACAAGATGACCCTACAGCTACAATTAAAGCAGCTATTGAACATGGTCTTAATTACATATCAACTCAAAGTATGAGTAAATACGGAGATGAATGGAATATATTCACAACTCTTCGTGCAGGAGGAACTATTTCTGAAGAAAATAGAGCTTCATACCTTGAAAGTACTGAAAAAGCTGTACAAGAAGGATTATCTCAACCAACAGATTATGCACGTGTTATATTAACATTAGGTGTAATGGGTGAAGATCCAACTAACTTCGGTGGTGTGAACTTAATCGAAAAATTATACAACTGGAAAGGTTTAGATGAATTAACTTCTAACCAAATTTCTTGGATATTGATAGCTCTAGATAGTAAAGATTATGAAATTCCAGCAGATGCTAGATGGAGTAGAGAAGATTTAGTTCAAATGTGTCTAGAATTCCAAGACGAAAGTGGAGGATTCATGTTAACAGGAACTCCAGATGTAGATATGACTGGTATGATTATGCAAGCATTAGCACCTTACAACAATGACGAACATCAAGATGTACAAGAAGCATTTACAAAAGCATTAACTTGGCTTCAAGGAAAGATGACAACAGAAGCAGGTTTTGCAGAAAATTCTTCTTCTAATGAAAACAGCTGTACAACAGCACAAATATTAACTGCATTATCAGTAGCAGGTATTGATCCACTAGATGGAAACAATGGATTTACTATTGGTAAGAAAAATATGGTAACTAATTTATGGGGATACAAAGCAGACCAAGGATTTTACTGGGATAAAACAGTAGATACAAAAGGTAATGCTATGGGTACTCAACAAACAACTTATGCATTTGAAGCTTATCGTCGTTACAGAGTAAATGAAAATTCACTTTATGATTTAACAGATGTTCCTACAAAAGTAGATAAAGTAACAGTTAAGTTTGACGCAGATAATGGTGAAGATATAATAACTAAAGAAGTATCAAAAGGACAAACTTTAGACTCAGTGCCACAAGCTCCAACTAAAGATGGATATACATTTGTAGGTTGGTATACAGATACTGATGATACAACTACAGGATTAAAAACAGATGCTACTTACGATCAAGATGTTACATATAAAGCTAAATATGCTCATGTTCAAATGTTAGGAGCACAAGGTAGATTAGTAGTCGATGGTAAGAGCGGTATAAGATTTGGAACTAAATTATACGACGATGGAGACAAAATTGTAGAAAAAGGAACTCTAATACTTCCTGCAAATCTATTAGCAGAAGGAGAAACTTTAACATTAAGTACACCTAAAGTTGCTAAATCAATTGCAAAATCAATATACGAAGTAAATGAAAAAGAAAACTATGTAACTTACTTAGGAACAATAGTGAATATACCAGAAGCTCAATTTGACAGACAAATAACAGCATCATCTTATGTAACTTATCAAGATAAAGCTGGTAACGAATATACAGTATATTCACCATATGCTAATGGTTCTACATCAGTTAACGATATTTTAGGAAAAACTGCTGAATAATAAATATTTCTATATAAATATTAAATGAATAAGAAAAGGGATATAAAATTTGTATTATATCCCTTTTATAGAGGGGATAAAAAAATGAAGAAAAAATTATTATCTATGATAGTTTCTTTTATGATGATGTTCAATTTATTGACACCATTTGCAGCATATGCAGAAGAAACTAAAGAAACAGAACCACAACAAAACTACATAGTTTTTGATGTGGAAAAATTTACATTAGGCCTTGGATATGTTCAAGAGCCGATTCTAGTTCCTTTTGAAGAAGGAGATACTTGTGCTCAAATTTTAGCTTCAGCACTAGGTGAAGAAAATATAAAATACAATGGAACATTAACATCTAGTTTCTATCTATCTAGATTAAAAGATGATGACTATACAGAAATAGATGGATATACTTCTGGAAGAAAAACAGAAGGATGGTTAGGAGAATTTGATTATACTAATTACTCTGGATGGATGTATTGTGTAAATGGAACATTCCCAGGTGTTGGCATGGGTGACTATCAACCAAAAAACGGTGATGTAATGAGAGTTCAATTTACTGTAAACGGATATGGAGCAGATGTAGGAGATGACTGGAGTGGTTCAGGAGTTAAAGTTGCAGATAAGGATAAATTGGCAACATCTCTAGCTAATATAAATAGTTCTAGCGATAGAAATAAACTTCTAAGCTACAAAAATATAAGAGCTGCTTATAAAAAAGCAAATGATACTATGTATGTGATACAAGCAAGTCAAGATGCAGTAGACGAAGCTAATAAAGAATTAAACGAAGCTGTTGCAAATGTAGAAAATGACACAAAAGCAACTCCTATGACAGGTATATCTCTAGATCAAGAATCTAAAGAAATAAAAGTAGGTGAAACTGCTCAATTAAATGCTACAATATCTCCAAGTGATACTACAGATGATAAAACAGTGATTTGGAAAACTTCTAATAGTTCAGTAGCCACAGTTGATGAAACAGGTATAGTAACTGCAATTGGTGAAGGAACTTGTAAGATATATGCTTATGCAGGTGACTATAAAGTATGTTGCGATGTTACGGTTAAAGATGGAGAGCTTGATAGTGACTTTATAATAGTAAACGGAGTACTTAAAGGGTACAAAGGTACATCAGAAGATGTAGTTATACCAGAAGAAGTAACTGCAATAGATGACAATGCATTCAAAAGCTGTGATACTATTAAGAGTATAGTTATACCAAATACAGTAAAATCAATAGGTAATTATGCATTCAAATCTTGTACAGGTTTAACAGAAATAACACTACCAGAAGGATTAGAAACAATAGGAGACTATGCATTTGCTAGCTGTACAAGATTAAGCTCTTTAAATATGCCATCTACTTTAAAATCAATAGGAGCTCATGCATTTGATAGCTGTAGACTAGCTACTTCATTGACTTTAAATGATAACTTAGAAACAATAGGAGACTACGCATTTAGTGGTTGTAAATCAATAACTGGTAGAGTAACTTTACCAAGTTCATTACAAAGTGTACCAACTGGTATATTTAAAGGCTGCGAAGCATTGACTGCAGTAGATATACCAGATGGAGTAACATCAATAGGAAACTATGCATTTTATAGATGTTTAACATTAGAAGATGTAAAAATTCCAGATAAAGTAAAAACAATAGGAGATTATGCATTTAGTGTTTGTCAAAAAATTACTTCATTGACTTTAAACGAAGGCTTAGAAACAATAGGAGCAAGAGCATTTAATACTTGTTCAGCTCTAACAGAAATAAGTATACCAAAGAATGTAAAAACAATAGGAAGCAAGGCATTTAATGCTTGTAGTGAATTAAAAACAGTTAAAGTTTATTCTAAAGATGTTGTAATACCATCTGATATCTCTGATACTTTCCTTACTAATGATATGACTTTTTATGGTTATACAGGATCAACTATAGAAGAATATGCTAAAACTAATAATAAGACTTTTATACCATTAAAAGAAGCAGTAACAGTTACATTTGATGCAGATAATGGCGAAGATATAGTATCTAAAGAAGTGTCAGAAGATGGAACTTTAGATTATACTCCACAAGCTCCAACTAAAAATGGATATACATTTGTAGGTTGGTATACAGATACTGATGATACAACTACAGAATTCAAAGCAGATGCTACTTATGACCAAAATATTACATATAAAGCTAAATACGCTCACGTTAAGATGTTAGGAGCACAAGGTAAATTAGTAGTTGATGGTAAGAGCGGTATAAGATTCGGTACTAAATTATACGATGACGGTGACGAAATAGTAGAAAAAGGTACATTAATTATACCTGCTAACTTATTAGAAGAAGGTCAAGCTTTAACATTAGACAACAAAAAAGCAGCTAAATCTATAGGTAAGGTAAACTATGAAGTAAATAAAGATGAAAATTACGTAACTTACTTAGGAACAATAATAAATATACCAGAAGCTCAATTTGAGAGAGAAATGACAGCAGCAGCTTATGTAACTTACAAAGATAAAGCTGGCAATGAATA
>NZ_JALEXO010000281.1 GCF_022780145.1 Intestinibacter sp. | reverse complement strand
CTAACGGTAAGGCTATGTCTCTACTATCAGGAGGAATAGATTCACCAGTTGCATCATGGATGGTAGCAAAAAGAGGTGTAGAGGTAGAATGCATCCACTTCCACACATATCCATTTACAAGCGAAAAATCAATGGAAAAGGTAAGAGACCTAGCTAGAATATTAGCTAAATACTGTGGAAAGGTCAGACTTCACAAGGTCAATATATTAGAAATTCAAAAGGCTATAGGAATGCACTGTAGAGAAGAGGAAATGACAATAATTTCAAGACGTTTCATGATGAGAATAGCTGAAGAAGTAGGTAAACAAAGAAGATGTAACGCTTTAGTTACAGGGGAAAGTATAGGACAGGTTGCATCACAAACTATACAAGGACTAACTTGTACAAATGCATCTGTTAGCATGCCTGTATTCAGACCGCTAATAGCTATGGATAAATCAGAAATAATTGAAGTAGCTAAGAAAATAGGAACATTTGAAACATCAATTATACCAGAAGAGGATTGTTGCTCAGTCTTTGCACCAAAGAGACCGGTGACTAAGCCTAAGCTTGATAGAATAGAATCAGATGAATCAGCTTTAGATGTAGAAGGATTAATTGCAGATGCTATAGAAAAAATGGAAGTTGAAGTAGTAGAATTTTAAGGAGAAGATGTAGATGTTAGAAGCTTTATGTGTAGGGTTTGGAGGATTTATAGGAGCTATTTCAAGATACCTTATATCTATGCAGGCTTCTAAGATTTTTACAGGAAAGATACCAGTCGGAACTTTATGTGTAAATATTTTAGGGGGATTGCTTATAGGGCTTATTTTGGAGTTAAACTCAAGAACAGATGTTGTATCTCCACAGATGAAATTATTTTTGACTACAGGACTTATGGGAGGACTTACGACTTTCTCTACCTTTAGCTATGAAACTGTAGGACTTTTTTCTGATGGAAGTTATACTAGTGCTGTAGTTAATATAGCTTTAAATGTTGTTCTTAGCTTAATAGGAGTTATAATAGGAAAAAGCATAATTATGGGAATAACTAATTAATTATATAAACACTCAGATTATTTTTCTGGGTGTTTTTTTTGCAAATAAAAAAGAAGTCTTATTCAGACTTCCAAAGTATAAAAAAATTATAAAGTTTAATAACTTTAAAAATATATAAGGGCATTTTTATAATGCATAGGAAATTATATTCCTTTGAAATTGTGAATAAAGATAATTTCCGTTATGCATTTCAAGAAAATCTACATTATGGATCTTTATAATAAAGATTTTCTTATAAATAACATCCTCGACTAAAAGGATACTATCTAGCTTTTTGATTATTGTAGACAGATACTCCGTATGCTTCTACAATTTCGCTGGCACATTTAACATCTTCAGCAGTAGGTTCTTTTATGTCCTTGAGTTCGTACTCAAGTCCCATGCTTTCCCACTTGTGAATTCCCATACCGTGGTAAGGTAGTAATTCAACTCTGTCGATGTTATTTAGAGAAGCTATGAATTTACCTAAACTTTTTAGATTCTCTACATCGTCTGTGATGCCAGGTATTAAAACCTGTCTAATCCAAACTGGTATGCATCTCTCATCTAAATAGCGAGCTAATTTAAGTGCTTTCTCATTGCCAACTCCAGTTAATTCTTTAGATTTATCACTGTCCATATGTTTTATATCTAGTAAAACAAGATCAGTGTAATCTAGTAATTTATCGATTCTTTTGGTATCGACAAATCCTGATGTATCTAGACATGTGTGTATGCCTATTTCTTTACATCTAGCAAATAACTCTGTTAGAAACTCTGCCTGCAGTGTAGCTTCTCCACCAGAGGCAGTTACGCCACCGCCAGAAAACTTCATATAAGAATCGTATTTGATTATATCCTGCATAAGCTCGTCAACAGTGTATTCTTTGCCACAATTTTTATCCCAGGTGTCTCTATTATGACAGTATTTGCATCTTAGTGGACATCCTTGGAAAAATATTATATACCTTATTCCTGGTCCATCAACAGTACCAAAAGTTTCAATTGAATGTACCTTTGCTTTCAACATATTATCCTCCATATAGAATTAGATTATCTTTTTATAGAATATAGTTTCTAAAATAAAAAAATATATTCTAGTGATTAAAAAAAGTAGACTCTCTAAACTAAAATGGAATATATTGTATACAATTCACGTATATATGATATTATAATTCAATAATTTAGAAATGTCTACCAAAAAATAATTAATATTATGTAAAAGTCCAGAAAAATAAAATATTTCCTGGACTTTTAGAATAAATATTGCGTTATATAACGATTAATTATGCCATTTTACCATGGAAAGTTCTGTTTATAACGTCTAATTGTTGTTCTCTTGTTAATTTTATAAAGTTTACAGCATATCCAGAAACTCTTATAGTTAATTGAGGATATTCTTCTGGATGTTCCATAGCATCTTCTAAAGTAGCTCTATCAAATACATTTACGTTTAAGTGATGAGCATTTTGTCCGAAGTAT
>NZ_JALEXO010000136.1 GCF_022780145.1 Intestinibacter sp. | reverse complement strand
ATAGGAATTTTTAATCTTTTAGCTGATATAGCCGAAAGCGCAGAGTTAGTATCTCCTAAAATTACAATTGCATCTGGAGATTCCTTTTGCATAATTTCATATGATTTTGAAATTATATTTCCCATAGTTTCTCCTAGATTTTCACCTACTGTATTTAAGTAGTAATCAGGCTGTTTTAATTGTAATTCTTTAAAAAATACTTCATTTAAGTTATAATCCCAATTTTGTCCAGTATGTACTAATATATGATTAAAGTACTTATCAAAAACCTTTATACACTGTGACAGTCTTATTATTTCAGGTCTTGTACCTACTATTGTCATTACTTTTAATTTATTCATATAATCCTCCAATTAAACCTTCAGATAATATGTATCTGGATTTTTAGGGTCAAAAGGTTCATTTGCCCACATAACTGTTACCAAATCTTCACTACCTTCATTGATTATATTGTGAGTGTATCCCGGTGGAATATCCACAACTTGTAAATTTTCACCATTTACATGATAATCTATAATATTATCGCTATTTATATCTCTAAATTGTATAAGTGCTTTACCCTTTACTACTAAAAACTTTTCATTTTTTGTATGATGCCAATGATTGCCTTTTACTATACCTGGTTTTGAAATATTTACAGATACTTGACCTCTATCTATTGTTCTTAAAAATTCTGTAAAAGATCCTCTTTCATCTAAATTCATTTTTAATGGATAACTAAATTCATCTTCTGGAAGATAGCTTAAATAAGTGCTGTACAATTTCTTCTCAAATTGATTATTCATATTTGGCACCTGTAAATTATTTCTACTTTCTTTAAAGGAACGAATAAGTTTCTCAATTTTTCCTAATGTTACTTCATGAGATATAGGTATTTTACAGAATTGTCCTACTCTATTTTCATTTGAATTTAATGCATTTATAAATTCCTCTACAATATCATCTATATATACTAAATTCATGACAGTATTAGGATCATTTACTTTTATATCTAAATTTCTAGAAATATTATTACAAAATGTCGCTACTACACTATTGTAGTTAGGCTTACACCATTTTCCAAATACATTAGGCAATCTATACACAAGTGTCTTTACATTATTTTCTTCTCCATATTTGAATATCAAATCTTCGCATTGCTTTTTACTCACACCATAGGAGTTTTCTTTTTCTGCTTGTATAGATGACGTAAATAAAATAGGTGCGTTATTTTTATTTTTTAATAATTTTTCTAATAAAACTTGAGTAAATTTTGTATTTCCAATATAAAATTCACTCTCATCTTTAGGTCTATTTATTCCAGCTAAATGGAATACAAATTCACAATCTAGGGTAAATTTATCTAACTGCTCTTCAGTCATATCTCTTGTAAATTCATAAACATCTATATTATTTTGCTTTAGTTCCCAAATTAAATTCTTAGCTATAAACCCTTTCGCTCCTGTTACTAATACTTTCATTTTTTTCACTCCAATTTTCAAGTTCTTTTCTTATGTATTTTAAAGAAAGTAATTTTTCTTTTACTTCATCAACATTTAAAATTCTCGTATTATATGAATTAAATTCTTCTATATTAGGGATTTCATTATCTCCTTCTATAAAATACTTATCATAATTCAAGTCTCTATTATCAGCAGGTACTCTATAAAATTCACCTAAATCTATAGCTACCTGATGTTCTTGAGCTGAAAGTAATGTTTCATGCATTTTTTCTCCATGTCTAACTCCTATTATTTTTATAGGATTATCTGCATTAAACAATTCTTTTACCGCCTGAGCTAATACCTTAATAGTACAAGCAGGAGCTTTTTGAACCATAATATCTCCACTTTTTCCATGTTCAAAAGCAAACATAACAAGATCAACAGCTTCCTCTAAACTCATAATAAATCTAGTCATATTTGGATTTGTAACAGTAAGTGGTTTTCCAGCTTTAATTTGTTCTATAAATAAAGGTATAACAGAACCTCTAGAACACATAACATTTCCATATCTTGTTCCACATATAACAGTCTTTTTTGATGATGCGTTTCTAGATTTTGCAACTAATACTTTTTCCATCATAGCCTTAGATGTTCCCATAGCATTTACAGGATAAACAGCTTTATCAGTAGATAAGCATATAACTTTTTTTACTCCTGAATCTATGCATGCTGTCAAAACATTATCAGTTCCTATGACATTTGTTTTTACAGCCTCCATTGGGAAAAACTCACAACTTGGAACTTGTTTTAAAGCAGCTGCATGAAATACATAATCCACACCATACATGGCATCCTTTATACTAGATGCATCTCTTACATCTCCTATATAATATTTTATCTTTTCGTTATTATATAAACGTCTCATATCATCTTGCTTTTTTTCATCTCTTGAAAAAATTCTAATTTCTTTTATATCTGTATTTAAAAATTTATCTAATACAGCATTTCCAAAAGAACCAGTACCCCCCGTTATTAAAAGAGTTTTATCTTTAAACACAGTCTCTTCCTCTCCTATCTTGTCATAATTATACTTATTTTGTTGAAATATTTTTAATACCAATAGTATTTTCTTCTAAATCATTCTCAGATGCTTCACTTCCCTCAACAATCCCATCCTTACTGAACACAAGAAATATAGTCTTGAAAAAGCACTTCAAATCCATAAAAAAACCAAAGTTCTCTACATACTCTCCATCGTACCTTGCCTTTGTCTCATCATCTAACATATCTCTTCCATTAACCTGTGCCCATCCTGTAAGTCCTGGCTTCACATCATTTGCACCGTATTTTTCTCTTTCATTTATTAAGTTATATTCTTCCAAAATTACAGGTCTAGGACCTATGATGCTCATCTGTCCAATTAAAATGTTTATAAGCTGTGGAAGTTCATCTAAAGAAGTCTTTCTAAGTATGCTTCCTAATTTCGTTATGTACTTTTTCGAATCTCCTAAATCTTTAGTAGCCACATTTTTAGGTGCCGAAACATCCATAGTTCTAAATTTATAAATATTAAAAGTAGTTTTATTTATGCCATACCTCTTCTGACTAAATATAACTGGCCCCTTTGAATCTATTTTTATAGCTATAGATATAATCAAAAAAATAGGAAATAAAATTACAATACCGAGAAAAGCTACTAATATATCTAGCGTCCTTTTTACAAAAGCATAAAACTTAGTTTCAACTCTATTTTTACGTTTAAAAGTTGATGTTTTATTCATTGTAACCTCCTCCTAATTAAATACTCCCCTCATTTAATAACCCTTTTATAATTTAATTTCCATATTATAAATTTATTTTTCATTTCATGTATTTTTAAGCTTTTTTAATTTTTAAACGTTTTTTTCTTTTAAATATATTCTTTTTACTTAATTTCTTTTTCTTTTTTTCTCCATAGTATTCACCATAATAGTATCCATAATCTGAGTTATGGCTTTCGTATTTATTTAATACTGCCCCTAAAATTTTTGCGTCTACATTCATTAACTTTTCCTTAGCTAATTTGGCAAAATCCATTTCTACTTCTCCAGAAGATATTACAAATACAACTCCATCACTTAGCTGTGAAAGTACACTTGCATCTGATACTATTCCTACAGGTGGTGAATCAATAAAAATATAATCATAATCTTCTCTTATTTCTTCTATAAATGATTTCATTCTATCTGTCACTAGTACTTCTCCAGGATTTGGAGGCATTATACCTGTTGTCAATAAGTCTAATTTTACTTTTTGTAGGTGATAAATTACTTTATCTAAAGCTTTGTCTCCTTTTAAAACATCCATCATCCCTTTTGAATTACTCAGTTCAAATATCCTATGTAAGCTTGGATTTCTTAAATCTCCATCTATTAATAGTATTTTCTTATCCTGTAAACTAGAAAAACTAATAGCTAAGTTTGCAGTAATTGTACTTTTTCCTTCATTTTGTTGAGTGCTAGTTACTAAGATGACCTTTAATTTTTTATCTAAATTAGCATATTCAATATTAGTTCTAATACTTCTATAAGCTTCTACTACTGGCGATTTTCCATCTAATTTATCTATAGTTCTCATCATTACCTCCTAATAAACCAATTATTTTTGCTTTGGTATTATACCTAAAACAGGTATATCTAAATGTTCTTTAATATCTGATGAAGTTTTTATTTTTGTATCCATCAGAGATTGAACAATCGCTATGCATATACCTAAAAGAACGCCAAATGCACTTGCTAAAATAACATTTTTGATTTTATTTGGTTTTACTGGAGAACTAGAAACTATAGCCTTATCTATAACTTCTACACCACTTACCTTCATTATTCGTTGGATTTCTTTATCAAAAACAGCTGGAATCGTGTCACATATTTCTCTAGCAGTTTTAGGATCCTTATATAGAACATCTACTTTTATTATTTGGGTATTAGTTATATTAGTAACGGTTACACATGATGCTAACTTTTTGTAGGAAATATCTAATCCCAACTGACTTATAGTTTTTCCAATTACGGATCTAGATGTTATTATCTCACTATATGTATAAGCTAGCTTTTGGACATAATTTATATCATCACTATTAGACAATTGCGTTTCTGAATTGCTATTTTCTTTATTAACAATTAAAGTAGTGCTTGATTGATACATAGGTGTAATAAAAAA
>NZ_JALEXO010000111.1 GCF_022780145.1 Intestinibacter sp. | reverse complement strand
GGCTTCAGCGACACTCATATTTGGAAGAGTAAATGAAAGTACAGGTGTGCTTTCACCTTCTACATCTACCACATATGCGCCTAATTCTTTTAATGCTGTTTTTATTTTATCTATTAATTTATCTATTTTAGATTTATCTATTGGGTTTTCAAATGCCCATCTAAGTGCTGCTTCTAATCCCTTAAAAGAAGGTCCATTAGGTGTTCCAGCCTCCATTCTAAGTGGCATAAAATCTGGCATAGTGTCTTGATCACTTAGTATACCTACTCCACCTTGTAAAACTGGATTTAATTTTATATCCTTAGATACATAAAGTCCACCTGTACCTTGTGGTCCAAGTAAGTACTTATGTCCTGTAAATGCGACCATATCAATTCCCCATTTTTCAGGAAGAACATCTATAAGTCCCAAGCTTTGAGATGCATCTAGCAAAACTACTGCACCGTATTTTTTAGCTATTTTAGCTAGAGTCTCGGCGTCATTTACTGCTCCAGTTACATTTGAAGCGTGAGTAAATACTACCATTCTAGGCTTCATTTCTTTTATTTTTGCTTCCCATAATTCTGGATTTATTCTACCTTGATTGTCTACATCCAAAATTTCATAGTCTATTATACCTTTTTGTTTAAGGTAATATAGAGGTCTCAAAACTGAGTTATGTTCTGCAGCTGTAGTTAAAACTTTATCTCCCTTTTGGAAATCAAAGCCATGGATAGCTAAGTTTAATCCAAAAGTAGCATTAGTTCCATAAACTATACTGTCAGAACTTTCAACTTGTAAAAGCTTCGCTAGTAAATCTCTACAAGTATATTTTTCCTCTTCTTCAACACCACTTCTGTGGTCACTTGATGGAAAATCTTCTATAGCTTTTTTTACAGCCTCTGCAACACAGCTTGGTTTTGGCCATGATGTTGCTCCATTATTGAAATAAATCATAAACTATCCCTCCATTTTATTTTTAAATTTTCGTAGGTGTCTTTACCTACATTAGATACGACGTTAGACTCTATTTTGACAGCTGCATTATATCTTTTGATTACATTTTGATATACACTAGCGTCGTCTTTATATTTTTCTATTTTGTTTTTAAATCTATTTTCTACACCCACGAATTTATCTTCATATATTAATTTATCTGCTAAATATAATATAGAATTTTCATTTAGTAAATCCTCATATTCTTGATCTAATGTCATATGAGTTTTTACTATCTCTGCAATTTTATCATATCCTAAATCATCTAAAAATTTAGCACCTTCTAATGCGTGTTTTTTTTCAGATCTTTTTATATCGTGAAGCAATGCTGATGATGAAATCAAGCTTATATCGATTTTAGGTTCACCTAAAGCTTTATTTACAGCTTCTGCTAAATCACAGGCGACTTCTTTTACTTTTTTCGAGTGATTTACTACATTTTGAGGTACATTTGAATAGCTGAGTAAATCCATGCACTCGTCTTCTGTAAGGTAATTTCTATTTTCATAGTAATTTTTTACCCTTTCGAAATCATCTGGTGTATCTGTATCTAATAGCACAAATTTGTCTGGTGTATCTAGTATTATAGAACCCTCATCCATATTTGTAAGAGCTAATTTAAGGCCGCCTTCTCCACTGTAATTTAACAGATAGTCAAAGCACTTAGCGCTTATTATAGTAGGATGTCCTTTGACACCTTTAAATCTAGAATATACAACGCTTTTTTTATTTCTATTCATCTCTTCTACAAGTAAATCTACAGTGTACTTAGTCACAAATCCTATGTCAGCTGGTGTAAATGCAATTGCATCACAACTATCCTTTATCTTCTCTAATCCGATTTTAAATGAATCGTACATTGAGGTTTCTCTAAATTTGTGGTTATAAACCATAGTTACTCCCTCGTCCTTTAGAGCCTTTTCTATTTCTTCACCCCTGTATCCTAAAACAACGCATACATCTTTTATACCACTTCTTCTCAGGCTATCTATAGTATGTAAAATTAAAGGCTTATCGTCTATTGTCATTAAAGGTTTAAAATTTTTCATCCTAGATGAAAGACCTGCAGCTACAATTAATCCACCTATTTTCATTATTTTAAATTTTTCTCCTTTTCAGCTCTTTCATTTATAAGCTCTCCAGCTATACTTACTGCTATTTCAGCTGGAGTTTTAGCAGCTAAATCAATTCCTATAGGTGCATGAACTCTCTTTATATCTTCATCTGTAAATCCTGCTTGTCTTATCTTATCGTAAGTCATTTTTATCTTAGTCTTACTTCCTATCATTCCTATGTAGTAAGCATTAGTCTTCAATGCCCATTCTAAAACATTGTAGTCGTATAAGTGACCTCTTGTTATTATAAGGATGTAGCTATCGTCGTCAATTCCCATATCTGGTATTTCATCCATTCTATCTAAAACTACTACCTTTGAATCAGGGAATCTATCTTTATTTGCAAAATCCGCTCTATCGTCGATTACAATTGTATCGAATTCTATTAGATTTAAAATTGTCGCAACTTCTTTAGAAACATGTCCTGCACCAAAGATGAATGCTTTTCCTGAAGAATGGACTTTTTCAAC
>NZ_JALEXO010000298.1 GCF_022780145.1 Intestinibacter sp. | reverse complement strand
TATGAAACAATATGTAGTAGATGCATTTAGTGAAAAAGTATTTGGTGGAAATCCAGCAGCAATATGTGTAATGGACTCTTGGCTTCCAGAAGAAACAATGATGAGTATTACTATAGAAAACAACCTTTCAGAAACAGCATTCACTGTAAAAGAAGGCGATAAATATAAATTACGCTGGTTTACACCAGGTGGAGAAATAGACTTATGTGGTCATGCGACATTGGCTAGTGCTTATGTAATTATGAACTATGTAGAAGCTGATTTACAAACAGTTACATTCTCTACAATGAGCGGCGACTTAATAGTAAACAAAAAAGGTGACTTATACGAAATGGACTTCCCAGCATATGATTTAAAACCAGTTGAAATAACTGATGCAATGGTCAATGCAATAGGAGCTAAACCAACAGAAGCATATATGGGAAGAGACTTACTTTGTATATTCGACGACGAAAAAACTGTCAGAGAATTAAATCCTGATATGGATAAACTAAAAACAATAGATGGATTATTACTACAAGTAACTGCAGCAGGAAAAGATGTGGATTGCGTATCACGTAGTTTCGCACCAAAATTAAACGTTATAGAAGACCCAGTATGTGGCTCTGGTCACTGCCATATAGCTCCATATTGGATAAATAAATTGGATAAGGAAAGTATAGTTGCCTACCAAGCTTCTAGAAGAGGCGGAACACTTTACTGCACTATGGACGGCGATAGAGTGAAGCTTAGTGGTAAGGCTGCATTATATTCTGTAGCGGATATTAATATTGGATAATAGCAAAAGAAAACATATTATATGTTAGAGATTGATATTAATTGCTCCCGTAGAAAGCGGGAGTTTTTTATACTTAATGATAAAGGAGAAATAATTTGAATAAGCATTTTATTACAGAAATTTATATAGAAAAAATAAGGCATTTGAAAAATATAAAAATAGACTTAAGTGACAAAGAAACAAAGCATTTAATTTTAACTGGAATAAATGGATCAGGTAAAACTGCATTAATAGAAACTATAAAAAAATATTTAGAATTTATAATTGAAGATATAAATAAAAATGGTTCATATGAAATAGATATTAAATTTAATCTAAACGATAAAAATTTATTACGTTCTTTATATAAACAAGGTAAATTTATCTTAGGGTATTACAATTCAAGTAGATCTATAGATTTTGAAACACCAACAGGAGTTCAAAGAGTAAAATTAAAAAATACATATACTTTTGATGAAAATCCAAGCAAATTATTTCTTAAATATTTAGTTGATTTAAAAGCACAACAGTCATTTGCGAGAAATGAAGAAGATATGGAAGTAGTAGAGAATATAGATAATTGGTTTGATAAACTTGAAAATGCTATGAGAACTATATTAAATGATGATAGTATAAAATTGAAATTTGATTATAGAAATTATACTTTTAAAATACTTCAAGATAATAGAGAGCCATATGGATTTGATGAATTATCAGATGGATATTCTTCAGTTTTAAGTATATTATGTGATTTAATTTTAAGAATAAATAAAAATAGATCTATTATATGTAGAGATTATGAATTTGATACAGAGGGTATTGTATTAATAGATAACATAGAAGCTAACTTATATGTTGAGCTACAAAATAAGATATTACCATTTTTTGTTAGCTTTTTTCCAAATATACAGTTTATAGTAACAACTCACTCGCCATTTGTATTGAATTCAATTGATAATGCAATAATATATGATTTAGGAAAAAATGATTAAAGTAAAAAAGAGAGTGTAAGATAAAGTGTATAAGAGAAAATTTATTTCTACTTATACACTTTTAGTGTATTATCGTTTAATCCTAATACCAATATAACCAATTTGATTTTTACCAGTAATCTTATCCTTAAACTTCTTATAAATCATAATCTTACTCTGAGTATCGAAAATTCGTTTATAAGATCCCTCATAATTTATAGTTTTTTTACCTGTTTTTAACTTGCTCTCGATGATTATATTATTTTTATAAATTTTTTCTATTCTTTTCTTAAAAGAGGATTGTACATTAAAATATTCAATATCCCTTTCATGGCAGTAACTCACATACTCGTGGTATAAATCCTCTAAATGAACTCTATAGTCGACTGACTTTCTTTGAAATTCCTTTATTATAGAAGCTGGATTTTTTTTGCTTAAATTATCTCTTATATCATCATAATTAAAGTATTCTACCTTTTTATCGAAAAATTGAGTAAGTCCATAGTCTAGCATATTGTAGTCGGTATCTTTTTCTTCTTTTTGTTTCTTTCTTAAAATATAATTTTCGTATTTGGCATCTATATCGTACTTAAATTCTATGGCATCTTCTAGCTCTATAAAGTTAAAGTCGTTGTTTTTTAAAAGGTTATATACCTTTAAATTTAAGAAAAAGCTAATAATATAATCCTTTTCTGATATTAGCTTTTGAGATAAATTAATTATTTTCTCTGCCGGTCTTCCATCGATAATTAAAAAATTTATTTTAGATAAATAATCTTCTGGATCGTATTCGTTAGACACCTTAAAAAAGCTATTGCTGGCATATACTTGATGCAATTGCATATAGTCCCCTGTATAAACTACACCATTTACTATAGCTTGGTCGGAATTTATCCAAACTGTTTTTTTAAATTCTGAAATAGGTATAACTCTTTGCGATGAAACCTCGTGTACAGCGTTAAATCTAGCTTTTAGTAGATTCGCTTTTGATACATCTGAGCCAAATTTAGTAGGAGGTATATGCTTTACAGCTTCTTCAGGAAAATAGCTTGAAAATAAATCAATTAAGCAGCTTTTACCGACATCGTGTTCTCCTACCATAAATAATATTTGCTTTGCTTTTCTTTTGCGCGTTTTAGTGAGGATAGAGTAAACTAGATGTTGTCCTAA
>NZ_JALEXO010000039.1 GCF_022780145.1 Intestinibacter sp. | reverse complement strand
TTCATTTTTATCTTATTTATCTGAAAATAACTTATTAGATGATACCAACACAGAAACTAAATAAATTAATATAATAAAATTGAACTTTAAGTAAAAAATATAAGGATGGAGTAAATTATTCCATCCTTTATTCATTTTTGTCTAAATTTTTAAAAAAGTTTACATTTTTTTCTCGATGTGATATACTCTTTTTATGATATGTACGAAAACTTATTTTGAGATTTGGTTTCATAATGAGTAGACTTTAATTTAATACTAGCACTAATAAAATATCTAATAGTCGTTTCTAAGTTAGAAGTTTATCTGATAATTAAGATTGATTATGTTTATATTTATTTTATTTCTGACACCAAAATTTATTATTAAGGTGGAAGGCGATGTTTTTTAAGAAAAATTTGTTTAGCTATGCCACTTTTGGTGTAGCTATTTTTAATTTCTAGGGGGATTTATAATATGAAAAAATTTAAGGTAGTGGGAAGTTTATCTTTAATTCAGAAGATAATTTTGATTATACTTCCTATTTTAGTAGTGATCTTATCTATGGGGATAGGGAGAATGCTTATATCTCCAGTTGAGGTTTTGAAATCAACTTTTGAAAAATTTGGATATGATTATGTAGTCAATTCTCAGACAGAAATTGTATTGTGGACAATTAGATTTCCAAGGATTTTACTTGCTCTGCTTGTTGGAGCTGGGCTTTCTGTGGCTGGGTGTGCATTTCAAAGCTTGTTTTCAAATCCACTTGCCACACCAGATACATTGGGGGTAGCGTCAGGGGCTAGCTTTGGGGCAGCGCTTGGAATACTTTTAGGATTTAAATTAATAGGAATACAATTTTGTGCACTTTGTTTTGGTATAATAGCAGTTTTGCTTACCTATATTTCTGGAACAGGTAAAAGTAACAACATGAATACTATAGTACTGGCAGGTATAATGATAGGATCACTGTTTTCAGCGCTTGTATCATTTGTAAAATTTGTTGCAGATACTGAGACACAGCTACCAGCTATAACATATTGGCTTATGGGAAGCTTGGGTTCAGCAAGCTACAAGACATTGCTTTTAGGAGCTCCGTTTATATTAGTCGGAATTTTCGTGCTTTATTTACTTCGTTGGAGATTAAATATTTTAATGCTATCTGATGACGAGGCAAAATCATCAGGAACTAATATAAATTTACTTAGAGGTATAACTATAATCGCAGCTACTATGGTCACAGGATCATGCGTATCTATGTGCGGTCAGGTAGGATGGGTAGGACTTATAATACCTCATATATGTAGGATGAAATTTGGAAATAACCACCTTGCATTAGTGCCTGCATCAATAAGTATTGGGGCAATTTTCATGGTTGTGGTAGATACTATTGCTAGAAGCTTAGTGGCGACTGAAATTCCGATTTCAATACTTACAGCTATAATAGGGGCACCGTTTTTTATAACACTTATGAGAAGAAGTGGAGGTTGGCAGCTATGATACTTTCAGTTGAAAATGGATGCTTTGCCTACAAAAATTCTAAGGATAAATTACTACTTGAAAACATTAATTTTTCTGTAGAACCAGGAGACTTTGTAGCAATTCTCGGTCCAAATGGAGCAGGAAAAACTACATTACTCAGATGTATAATGGGATTTTTGAAATGGAAAAGCGGAAAAAGCACATTAGATGGAGTAGATATAAGAAATATTTCACATAAAAAATTATGGAAAGATATCGCATATGTTCCTCAGGCAAAGACTACAGTCGCAGCGTATACAGTAGAAGAGATGGTTTTGCTTGGAAGAAGCAGTCATTTCGGAATGCTGTCTATGCCAAAGGAAAAGGATTTAGAGGTAGTAAACAGGGTAATGGAGGAGATGAATCTAACTAGATTTGCAAAGAAAAAATGCTCTCAAATAAGTGGTGGGGAGCTTCAGATGGTTCTAATAGCTAGGGCATTAGTATCTGAGCCTAAGATACTTATATTAGATGAGCCAGAATCAAACCTTGATTTTAAAAATCAACTGCTTATTTTAGATACAATGACAAAGCTTTCGAATC
>NZ_JALEXO010000036.1 GCF_022780145.1 Intestinibacter sp. | reverse complement strand
ATATTATAAAAAATAATAAAAAAGAATTAGTAAAATGTATAGATATAAATGAAAATGGAAATTTAGTTATTAAAGAAAGAAATGGACAAGTAAAAGAAATAATGTCAGGTGAAATTTCTATAAGAGGAGTGAAAGGATATGTATAATAATATATTAGATGTAAAAGGTCTAAAAGTAGGACAAGCACAAAATGAAGAAGCACTTACAGGTTGTACGGTAGTTATATGTGAAAAAGGAGCTACTTGTGGTGTAGACGTAAGAGGAGCAGCACCAGGCACTAGAGAAACAGATTTACTTGATCCAGTAAATACTGTTCAAAAAGTAAATGCAGTTGTTTTATCAGGAGGATCTGCATTTGGATTAGAGAGCACATGTGGAGTAAGCCAGTATTTAGAAGAACATAATATAGGATTTGATTCAGGTGTTTGTAATGTTCCTATAGTAGTAGGAGCAGTATTATTTGATTTAGGTGTAGGAGATTATAAAATAAGACCTGATAAAAAAATGGGATACGAAGCTTGTTTAAATGCTAGTGAAACTACTTTGAAACAAGGAAACTACGGTGCAGGATGTGGGGCTACTGTAGGAAAAATAAGAGGCCCTGAATTTGTAACTAAAAGTGGAATA
Source organism: Intestinibacter sp. (assembly GCF_022780145.1). GTDB lineage: Bacteria > Bacillota > Clostridia > Peptostreptococcales > Peptostreptococcaceae > Intestinibacter. Next base: position 3,545 of record NZ_JALEXO010000036.1, on the reverse strand, counting down.
GGTAGCTATTCTATAAAATTAGACAACGGAATAGTAGTATCTGCATTAGTAGCAGTAAATGCATTAGGTGATGTATATGAAAATGGAAGTGTAATAGCAGGTGCATTAAATGACAACAAGACAGAGTTTTTAAACAGTTACAATCTTATGAAACAAGGTGTAACAAAAGGTGGCTTCAGTATAGACAATACTACAATCGGAATTATAGCTACTAATGCTAAGCTGGACAAAGCTCAATGCAAAAAAATATCTCAAATGGCACATGACGGATATGCAAGAGCTATATTTCCTATTCATACTCCTCACGATGGAGATACCATATTTACTATGGCTACAGGTGAAATAGAAACAGGTGCAGATTTAACTCTAATAGGTTCTCTAGCAGTTGAAGTCATGGAAAAAAGTATAATAAATGCTGTAAAAAATGCAAAAGGAGTCAATAAAATACCTTCATACAATGAATTACATGCTGAAATGATAGTTAAATAAAGTTTAATGTTTGATAAGTTATGAACCTATTTTGATATAACATTAAAAATATACATCATAAAAAATATTTATGATTAAGATAAAAAAATAACAAAAAAAATGTAAGATTGTTGACAATATAGGTACCTGCTGATAAAATTTATTTGTTACAGCGGACATTCTCAAAAGGGAAGTCTGACTATAAAGGGTAAAAATGTAACAAAATAATTTTAGAAGTCCGGCATCCAAAGGAGCTGGAACGGAGGTTAATATTATGATGAACGTGCAAACATCAGCACAAAGAAAAGTAAATGTTAGAAGAATGGCAGTAATATCTGTATTGTCAGCAATATCAATTGTATTATCTATGATTCCTTTTGTTGGTTATATAAAACTTGGACCAGTTGACGCAACTATAATGCATGTGCCTGTTATTATAGGTGCAGTAGTAGAAGGTCCGTTAGTTGGAGCAGCAGTAGGTTTAATATTCGGTTTAACAAGTCTATTTAAAGCATTCACAGAACCATCAATTACATCATTTTGTTTTATGAATCCAATTATATCAGTATTACCAAGAATATTAATTGGTGTAGTTTCATATTATGTATATAAATTAATATACAAAATAAGCAAAAGAGTTTATTTATCTGGATTTGTTGCAGGGGTATTAGGTTCTTTAACAAATACAATTGGAGTTATGGGATTAATTTATGTTATATATGCAGATAAATATATGCAAGCAATTGGACAAGCAGGAAATGCTGGTAAATATATTTTACTAATATGTGCAACTAATGGTATACCAGAAGCTATAGTAGCAGGTATTTTAGTAGCAGCAGTTGCAGTAGTAATGATTAGAAAAAGCAAAAAATAGAAAGAGGGTTTATATAAATGCTATTAGTATTTGACGTTGGAAATACAAATATGGTTTTAGGTATCTATGAAGGTGATACATTAACTAACAGCTGGAGAATAAATACAGATCATCAAAAAAGCTCAGATGAATATGGTATGTTAATAAATAGCTTATTTGAATATCATAAGATAAATATGAGAGATATCAAAAATATTATAATATCATCAGTAGTTCCTGATGTTATGCATTCTCTTGAAAATTTCTGTATAAAATACTGTGGAGTTGAACCATTGATAGTAGGACCAGGAATAAAAACTGGATTAAATATAAAATACGACAATCCAAAGCAAGTTGGAGCTGACAGAATAGTAAATGCAGTAGCAGCTATAGAGAAATACGGTTATCCATTAATAATAGTTGATTTTGGTACAGCTACTACATTCTGTGCAATATCAGATAAGGGAGAATACCTAGGAGGTTCAATTTGTCCAGGAATTAAAATATCAAGTGAAGCATTGTTCCACGAAGCGTCTAAATTACCTAGAGTTGAATTAACTAAGCCAGGAATGGCAATTTGTAAAAATACAGTATCAGCAATGCAAGCTGGTATAATCTATGGATATGCAGGAATGGTTGAAAAGTTAATAGATATGATAAAAAAAGAGCTAGGTAGTGACGATGTAAAAGTTATAGCAACAGGTGGTCTTGCTACACTTATAGATTCAGAAACTGATAGCATAGATTATATCGATAAGGATTTAACCTTAGAAGGATTAAAGCTTATATACGAAAAAAATAAAGAATAGAAATTCAAAGACTGTCTCAATGATAAAAAAGAGGCGGTCTTTTTTAAGGAATAAATTAAAAAAATTAAAATTTATCAAAAAGAATATAGTATATTTTAATTTTTTGTAATAATATATTAGAAGTGGTTAATAATGAATTAAAGTAATTAATAAAACTTTTAAATAAAGGAGTACAAGGATGAACATAGGAAATGTAAGTCTTGATAATAGAGTTTTTCTATCTCCTATGGCAGGAGTAACAGATCTTCCTTTTAGATTAATATGTAAGCAAAAGGGATGCGGGATGCTTTATACAGAAATGATAAATGCAAAGGCACTTTGTTATAATGATGAAAATACTAAGAAGATGACTAAAATAGAAGATGAAGAGCACCCAATTGCGATTCAAATATTTGGCTCAGAACCAGAATATATGGGAAGAGCAACTGAAATACTAAATTCTCATCCAAATGAAATACTAGACATAAATATGGGATGTCCAGCACCTAAGGTAGTAAAAAACGGTGATGGATCAGCATTAATGAGAAATCCAAAATTAGCAGAAGAAGTTATGAAGGCTGTCGTAAAAAATTCTACAAAACCGGTGACGTTAAAAATAAGAAAAGGCTGGGATGATCAAAGTATAAATGCAGTTGAAATAGCTAAGATAGCTGAACAATCTGGAATAAGTGCAGTGGCAATACACGGGAGAACTAGAGAACAATATTATTCAGGCAAAGCAGATTGGGATATAATAAAAGAGATAAAAGATGCTATATCCATACCTGTAATAGGCAATGGAGATGTATTTGAGATAGAAGATGCAATAAATATGCTAGAAAAAACAAATTGTGATGCTATAATGATAGGTAGGGGCGCTCAAGGAAATCCTTGGATATTTAATAGAATAAATCACTATATGGAAACAGGAGAGATTTTACCTAAGCCAACTGCCGAAGAAAAAATTAACACAGCTATAGAGCATATGAAGCTTGCAGTAGAGGAACATGGAGAATATGTAGCAGTCAGAGAAATGAGAAAACATATAGGCTGGTATATAAAAGGTTTAAAAAATTCAGCTAGATATAGAGATGAAATTAATAAATTAACTGATAGCGAAGGTGTAATAATGAAGCTAAGGGAGTTATCCTTGACACAATCCCGTTAGTGACTTATAATATACCGCATAAATTAGTTAGAACGAACATAAGGAAACGATAAATATAAGGAAAATTATAATTTATTAGAAAATAGAAAGTAAAAGGAGTTGTTAAATTATGGAAGAAAAAAAAGAATTACTTACTCAAGAGGGTTATGACAAGCTTGAACAAGAATTAGAATACTTAAAAACAGTAAAAAGAAAAGAAGTTGCAGAAAGATTAAAAATTGCTATAGGTTTTGGGGACTTATCAGAAAATGCTGAGTATGATGAAGCT
>NZ_JALEXO010000026.1 GCF_022780145.1 Intestinibacter sp. | reverse complement strand
TGTCGTGAAACTGAAAAGAATGATTTTATCGGAATGTACGGTGGGCTTTACTTCATAGGTGTATTTTTAGGAGTATTATTCATAATAGCCACTATACTAATTATGTACTATAAACAAATTTCTGAAGGATACGATGACAAGGGTAGATTCGAAATCATGCAAAAGGTCGGAATCAGCCACGAAGAAATCAAAAAATCTATACACTCTCAAGTGCTTACAGTTTTCTTCTTACCACTGATTGTAGCTGGTATCCATATAGCATTTGCATTCCCATTTATAACTAGACTTTTAGCTATATTGAACCTTACAAATGTGAAGCTATTTGCTATGGCAACTGTCGGAGGATTCTTGTTATTCTCAGTATTCTATGCCGTAGTTTATAGAATCACAGCTAGAAGCTACTATAAAATAGTCAGCTAATAATATGCTAAATTAATTTTGTTAACACTATTCAACTTAATATATATTTATTCCAAATAACTCTTCGATAATTTAATTTTATCTAGGAGTTATTTTTTTATAAAAAAACCTCACCAAATTTTAAAGCTTGATGAGGTTGATTTTTGATTAAAATTATTTTAATAATTCATCTAGTACTTCTTGTATATCATCTTCACATATGCCACAGATAGTACCTGCTTCTGTAGCCTCTTTAATATCGTCTAAAGTTTTAGCTCCTTCTTTTACTGCGTTTTTTATGTCTTCATAGCTTACATTCATGCACTCGCATATTATTCTGTCTTCCATTTTGTTCCTCCTGATGTCTATTTAATTTATTTATGTCTTTATATAGATTTACGAAAATAGTATACCCTTATATCATTCAAATTAAACATATTTTTTTAATTATATATATTTTTTACAACATATTGATAATACCTAAATGCTCAATTAATATTTTGCATCCTAATAATATAAGTATAATTCCACCTGTTATTTCGGCTTTTGATTTGTATTTTAGTCCAAATACATTTCCTATTTTTACACCTACTGCTGAAAAACTAAATGTCACAATTCCTATAAAGCATATTGCAGGTATGATATTTACATCTAAAAATGCAAATGTAACTCCCATAGCTAATGCATCTATACTTGTCGCTATTGCAAGTAAAAACATTGTTTTAACGCCTAAAATTTCTTTAATATTATCTTCTATACAGCTTTGAGTTATAGCTACACCATTATCAACTTCAATACTAGCTTGATTTTCCTCCTCATCATCTGATAAAGCCTCTTTTATCATATTTGCTCCAATCAAAGCAAGCAATCCAAACGCTATCCAATGGTCAATGCTCACTATATATATTCTAAAATTAACACCTAATAAATATCCTATTAAAGGCATTAACGCCTGAAAAAATCCAAACCATAAACCTACAATACCAGCTGATTTTAGATTTATTTTAGGTAGAGCAAGCCCCTTGCAAATTGATACAGCAAATGCATCCATAGACAGACCTACGGCCAAGATAAAAAGTTCTAATAATCCCATTTATTTCCTCCTTAAAAATAAAAAAGACTCACAGATAATAACATATCTAAAATACTCAAATTTTAAACATATCATTATCTATGAGTCTCGTTTTTTAATGTAATACCGGATTTTGCAATCATTATGTCGACATTACAACGGCTCCGCCGCAAACTACTCCCTCATAGGAGCTATTCAATTTTCAAAATCCAATCTAATTATAAAATAGCTCAAATTAAATTGTCAATTACTCTTTTATAAATACGTAATTATTTTTCTCAGATCTAACATCACTGTATTTATAACCCATGCTGTTAAATCTTTTCAATCCTTCTAAATCAGTAATATTATTTTCTGCCAAATATTTTACCATCTGACCTCTAGCCATTTTTACAATCGTTCCCTTTTCAACTACCTTATCATCCTTTAATTCTCCAAATGTGCATGTTATAAATTCAATTTTTTTATTATATGCGCCCTCTTTAGAATTTATTATACTATCTTCTTTCTTAGGCAAATATTTTTCTATGCATTTGCTATATTCTTTGGATGCTAAATTTATTATTAAATCAGTTTCAGAAAACAACTGCTCTGCTATTTGATCAGACCAATAATCGTATAAATTTTTATTCTGATGCTTTATTAGCTTTGCCTGCATTTCAAGTCGATATGGGACTACTCCATCAAGCGGTCTCAATATACCGTAAAATCCAGATAAAATTCTAATATGCTCTTGAAGATATTCAAGTGAATCCTCATCCAAAACCTTAACTCCCATATACTGATACTGAATACCTTCATATGAAAATATTGCTGGAGTTAATCGCTCC
>NZ_JALEXO010000305.1 GCF_022780145.1 Intestinibacter sp. | reverse complement strand
GACGACAGTTTCTCTGCACTTGACTTCAAAACAGATGCAAATCTTCGTAAGGCTTTAAAGCAAGAGACAGGAGATGCGACTGTTTTAATTGTAGCTCAAAGAATAAGTACTATACTTCATGCTGAACAAATTGTAGTTCTTGATGAAGGTAAGGTTGTTGGAATAGGAAACCATAGAGAACTTCTAAAAAATTGTGAAGTATACAAAGAAATTGCTTTATCACAACTTTCAAAGGAGGAACTAGAAAATGAGTAATCAAAATATGCCAGGACCAAGACGAAGAGGACGTCGAGGCAAAATGATGCCACCTGAAAAAGCAAAAGATTTCAAAGGTACTATGAAGAAGCTAATGGCTTATATGGGTAAATATATTTACGCTATAATAGCAGTATTTATATTTGCTGTAGGAAGTGTTGCGTTTTCAGTAATAGGACCTAAGGTTTTAGGAAAAGCTACAACAGAAATATTCAACGGTTTAGTTGGAAAAATTTCTGGTGGCGATGGAATAAATTTTGACAAGATAAAAATGATTTTGCTATTTTTAGTAGCGTTATATGTTGTAAGTGCTTTACTTTCTTTTGTGCAAAGCTTTATAATGAGTGGTATATCACAAAAGGTAGCTTACAACCTAAGAGATGAGCTTTGTAAAAAAATAAATAGATTACCTATGAGTTATTTTGATAAAACTACTAACGGAGAAGTATTATCTAGATTTACAAACGATATAGATACTTTGGCACAAACTTTAAACCAAAGTTTGACTCAATTGGTAACTGCTATAACTACTTTAATTGGAGTTTTGTTTATGATGATTTCAATAAGTGGTATGATGACATTTTCAGCACTTGTAGTAATACCACTTGGAATGTTAGTTATATCAAAAATAATAAAAAGATCACAAAAATTCTTCGCTCAACAACAAGAATACCTAGGAAATGTAAATGGTCAAGTTGAAGAATTATATGGAGGTCATTTAGTTGTTCAAGCCTTCAATGGAGAAGCAGATGCCATTGAAAAGTTCAATGAAACCAACGAAAAATTATATGAATCAGCTTGGAAATCACAGTTTTTATCAGGTTTGATGCACCCGCTTATGAACTTTGTAGGTAACTTAGGATATGTTTTGATATCTATATTAGGTGGATTTTTAGTAATTAAAAATGCTATAGAAGTTGGTGATATACAATCTTTTATACAATATGTCAGACAATTTAACCAACCTCTAAACCAAATTGCCCAAATATCAAACCAATTACAATCTACAGCAGCCGCTGCTGAGAGAGTATTTGAGTTCTTAGAACAAGAGGAAGAGCCTATTACTGAAAGTGAATCTATAAAGAGTAACGAAGCTCATGGAGAGGTAGTATTTAACCATGTAAAATTTGGTTACGACGAAGGTAAAACAATAATAAAGGACTTCACTGCAAAGGTTAAGCCAGGTCAAAAAATCGCCATAGTAGGACCGACAGGAGCCGGTAAAACTACTATAATTAAGCTACTTATGAGATTTTACGATGTAGATAGCGGTGAAATCTTAGTAGACGGAAAAAATATCAAAGACTATAATAGACAAGAGCTTAGAACTCGTTTTGGAATGGTTCTTCAAGATACATGGTTATTTAATGGTAGTATCAAGGAAAATATAAAATACGGTAAGTTAGATGCCACTGACGAAGAAGTAAAACAAGCGGCAAAAGCAGCCCATGTAGATCACTTTATAAAGACTTTACCATCTGGTTACAATATGGTATTAAACGAAGAAGCAAGCAATGTTTCACAAGGTCAAAAGCAATTACTTACAATAGCTCGTGCGATACTTGCAGACCCTGAAATATTAATACTAGACGAAGCTACAAGTTCTGTAGATACAAGAACTGAAATCTTAATTCAAAAGGCCATGGATAACCTAATGAAGGGCAGAACAAGCTTCATAATAGCACATAGATTGTCTACTATAAAAAATGCCGACTTGATATTAGTCCTAGATGAAGGGGATATAATAGAACAAGGAACACATGAAGAGCTATTAGCTCAAAATGGATTCTATACTAATCTATATAACTCTCAATTTGAAGACGAAGATGACGAAGCTGTTTAGAATATAAATAACAAATAACCATACCTTATAACTAAAATTATCTGAGATAATAAGGTATGGTTATTTTTATAGCGATTATTTTTCCAAATAAGATGGCATGCTCAATGATTTTGGGAGCTTTGTCCTAGAATTACCTCTAGCTGTATTAACTTGAGATTGAGTTAAAAACATTGAATCCTCAAGATTTGCTCTTCTAATGTCTGCATCCCTTAAGTCTGCACCTATTAAGTTAGCTCCTTTTAGGTTGGTATCCTGCATATTAGATGCTATAAGTAATGCTCCTGCGAAATTAGCCCCAATTAAATTTGCATTTGTCAGATCTCTCCCTATAAAATCATACCCTTCTTTTAAAGCTTTTTTATTTTTCGAATTTTTTATTTTTTCATCGGATACCTTCTTTTTTACAAATTCGTTCACTTGCTTTAAAATATGATTAACTTTAATTCTATGTTTATCAATATCTATATTTATAATTGATTGTTCGTTACTAGAGCATTTCATGTAGCTGTCTAATTATTAAAAATACATCAAACATTTTATTTGCTATCTCAGATGATTTTATCCAATCTTGCCCCTTAAATATTACTTGTGATACTTTTTGATCAGCTCCAAAACAATCGTATGACATACAACCTTTTAAACCTTTTTTTCTAAGGTCCTTGTGTATAGAACATTTAAAATCTGGTTGTAGGTTTATACATGGTTTTCCTGCTATTTTATCTTGAGGGAATCCATCTGATTTTGAAAAAAATAAAGCAACACAACAAAGTCTAAAACACTTTTCACAATCGATTTTTAATTTTGAAATATTTTTGTTATCTATTTCACTGACCCGTAATTTCATAACCTTTCTCCTATTGTCTAAATTTATATAGTATTTTAATTATACACCACGTTACAAGTAATTAATTTTTAAAAATATTTAAAATAAAAAAATGACTTTAATTAAAGAATAAACTATTATTTAATTAATAAACTTAGTAACAAAAAAGAACTAAGAATATAAAAGGGGGAAGAATTATGAACAAATTAAAAGAAGTATTAAGAAAAGAATTTATTGGATGGAAGAAATGGGAGATACTTTGGATTGTAATTGCCACAGCAGTAGTTTTAGGTGTTTCTATTTATTGGCAGGATACAGCTATTGGTATTTTTGCAGCGCTTACAGGAATCTGGTGTGTTATTTTAACTGGTAAGGGAAAACTTTCAAGCTTCTGGTTTGGCACAATTAATACAGTTTTATATGCGATTGTGGCATGGAAAGCGAGATACTGGGGAGAAGTAATGTTGAACCTTATCTATTATGTTCCTATGAACTTTGTTGGTATGTATATGTGGTCTAAGAACATAAACGAAGAAACAGAAGAAGTTATAAAGAAGAGGCTTTCATTTAAGGGTAGTATTATTGCTTATTTTTGTGTAGCAGCTGGAACAGTAGGATATGGATTTATTCTTAGACTTATTGATGGAACATTACCTTTTGTTGATGCAATGAGTACTGTTTTTTCGATTTTTGCTCAGATTCTTTGTGTAAAGAGATATATGGAACAGTGGGTACTTTGGGTAATTGTAGACGTTGTGACAGTTATTATGTGGGTTTATGCATTTATTAATGGCACAGGTGATATGGCAACAGTATTAATGTGGTCAGTTTATTTAGTCAATGCAATTATTATGCTTGTAAAGTGGAATAAAGATACAAAATAAAATTAGTTTTTATGTGAGGTGATAAAATGTATAAAGTAGGAATGTATGGTGGATCTTTTAATCCTATGCACAAGGGACATCTTAAGTGTATTATTAAGGCAGCATGTATGTGTGAAAAGCTTTATGTGGTTTTAAGTATAGGGATGAAAAGAGACGAGGTGGATTATAAAGTTCGTTATAGATGGTTATATCAAGCAACTAAGCACATTGGTAATGTAAAAATCCTTACAATTAGTGATAGTTGTGCGACAAAAAATGATTACACTCTTGAGGCATCAAAGTCTGATTCAGAATATATAAAAAAACAGATTGGAGAGCCTATAGATATTGTGTTCTGTGGTTCAGATTATGATGAGAACAGCTTTTGGAATGTTAATTACCCAGACAGCGAATTTTATGTATTTGAGAGAGATGAAATTAACTCTACAGAGATTAGAAAAGACGTTTATGGGCATTGGGACTGGTTGCCGAACTTTGTAAGACCTTATTATGTGAAGAAAGTTCTTATAATTGGGGTGGAGAGTTCGGGAAAATCAGTGATGACAGTAAATCTTGCTAATTACTTTAATACAAATTTTATAGAGGAAGCTGGCAGAGAGTTGTCAGAGAAATCTGGAACAGATACAATGATGTTGAATGAGGATTTTACTGAAATTCTTCTTGTACAAAAACTCAATGAAATAAAGGCAATTGAGCATAGTAACAAGGTTCTTTTTTGTGATACAGATTGTCTTATTACCCAATTTTTTTTAAAATTCCTTGAGGGCGATAAATTAAATATTAAGCTATCTGATGCAATTGATGCGATAAATAGATATGATTTGATTTTATTCCTTGCTCCTGATGTAAAGTGGGTACAAGATGGAGATCGTAGCGAGGAGATTAGGGATAATCGTGAGAAGTACCGTGATATGATAGCTGACATTTACAAATCACATGGAAAGAAATTTGAATACATAGAGGGAGATTACCTTACAAAATTTAATAAGTGCGTCGAACTTGTAAATAATATAATAATGAAAAGAGAGTGATTAAATTATGAGAATATTAATAGATGCAGATGGATGTCCTGTAATAAAGGAGAGCATAAAAATTGCAAAAAAATTTGCCTTAGAGGCGGTAATATTTTGTGATACTTCACATTATTTCGATGAAGAAAATGTGAGGACAGTTTTTATATCTAAAGGTGTTGATGCAGTCGATTTTGCTATTTTGAATAATTTAGATACAGAAGATATAGTAGTAACTCAGGATTATGGGCTGGCTTCACTAGTATTGAGTAAAAATTCATATGCGATAAATCAAAATGGGATGATTTATACAAAGGAAAATATAGATGAGCTATTGTACTCTAGATATATATCTAAAAAGATGAGAGATAGTGGTGCTAGATTAAAAGGACCTAAAAAACGAGAAAAATCACAAAACTATATTTTTGAGGAAAATCTTAAAAAATTAATATTGGAAAAAATTAAAAAATAATTCAAAGGGATATCGTTTTCAAATTAAAATATACTTGAAACTGTTTTATATTTGTTGATAATATTAATATAATGTGTGTTGATAATTATTATTTAAATTAAGAAATAAAAATGGGAGAAATTGAGATGACAAAGAAATTTGAAAATGTGGATAGTATAATATTTGATTTAGATGGAACTTTATGGGATTCAAGAAAAGAAGTAGCAGGAGCTTGGAGTGAGGTAATGAGCAAGTATAATTACAACAGAAAAAGCATAACATTCCAAGAAATAAGTGATTTAATGGGAAAAACTATAGATGAAATAGAAGATATACTATTTCCTGAGCTGCCTAAAGAAAAGAGAACAGCAATACTATATCAATGTGGAGAAAATGAAATAGGGTATTTGTCTAAGCATGGAGCTAAATTATTTGATAACTTAGAGGATACACTTGACGAGCTTTCTAAAAAATACAAATTATTTATAGTAAGTAACTGTCAGCCAGGGTATATAGAGGCGTTTTTAGATTATTACGATTTAAATAAATATTTTGTAGATCACGAATGTCCAAAGAATGCACAAACAGTTAAATCTGACAATATAAAATTGATAGTAGAGAGAAATGATTTAAAAAATCCAGTCTATGTAGGAGATACTCAAGGAGATGCAAATGCTACAAAGGATGCAGGGCTTGAATTTGTATTTGCTAGCTATGGATTTGGAAATGTAGAAGAATATCAATATAAGATTGAAAAAATAGAAGATTTATTAGATTTATAGAATATAGCAAAGATTATATACACAAGTTACAAAAGTTAGTACGTTGTAACTTGTGTATATTTTTTTAAAAATAATGCTTGACTTTTATTTAAAATGGGACTACTATTTAATTAATAAAACTTAGTAACTTAATAATACTAAGTTAAAATTAAATAAAATATAATAAAAATAATATTTTTTTATTTATACTTAGTAACTAAAATATACAAAGTATTAAATATTATTTAAGGCAGGAGGGATATTATGAATTACAAAGTAATACTTACAGATGTAGGAGTAAATAAAATACATGCAATAAAAAATATACGCCAGATAGGTAATTTATCATTAAAAGAAGCTAAAGAAATAGCCGATAATCTAAATACAGTGATTAAAGAAGGTATAACTTTAGATGAGGCAAAATCTATTTCAGAAACATTTGAGGCTATTGGAGCAAAAGTAAAAATAATAGGGTATGTAAGTCAGGTATCAGATAGCTATGTAAATGATATACCGATTGATAGTGATATGAATACTTATAAATTAGTATTAAAAATTATAGGAGCTAATAAAGTAAAAGTTGTCAGGGAAATACGTCAATTAACTGGTTTAACATTGAAGGAGACTGTAGATATGATAGATAGTCTACCGAGTGAAATAAAAAGTAATTTAACTTATAATGAAGCTATAAAGATTGCTAGAAGATTCGAAGAAGTAGGGGCAAGTGTAAAGGTAGAAAAAGAAAGTGCATTTGAAAGCTACAACAATAGTAGAGAATGTGAATTTGATGAAGAGTCCTTAGATACAGCAATAAATATGATTAATAATGAAGTAGAAAATATACAAGATAAAAAAGGCTTATTTTTATTTATTAAAAATTTATTTATAGATTAGATTATGTTAAAAATACAAAATTAAAAAATCTGTAGTAATAATGAGGTATAAGCTAATTTATGAATGCTTATACCTCATTAAATCTATAATAAAAAATTTTTTTATTATTTACAAGGAATTTATAACAATTTGAAATTGTGGATAAGCTGTGTATAATAGTAATATGAACAACTGTAGAAGATATGAAAAAAGAAAAATAATAAATACAATTTTAGAGGATCATTTTGAAGAATTTAAAACATCACAATTAGAAAGATTAAAAAATAAAGAAATGCGTGAGCATATAACTGAAGTTGTAGAAAAATCATTAACTTGTGGCAAAATAGAATATGGCTATGTAAAATATAGATGTTTAATTTGCAATGAAGAATATATTCATGGATTTTCATGTAAAAGTAAGTTCTGCACTAAATGTGGAAGAATGTATTCAATTAATTGGGCAGAAAAACAAGCAAGTAATATGTTAAAAGTAAAACACAGACATGCTGTATTTACAATACCAGAAGAATTAAGGAATTATTTCTATAAAAAGCGTGAGCTATTAAAAGATTTACAAGATGCAGTTTATGGAGTTATATCATATTTTTACCAAATGGTTTAAAAAAATAGATCATATTCCATATAATTATTTAAAAAAATCATGGCAAAAATTAGTATTAGATATAATAAAGGATAACTTTAAAGATAATCAAACAAAGAAACTAATAAATAAATTATATAAAAGTCATGAAAATGGATTTTATGTAAATGCACAAAGAGATTTAGTTGATATAAAACAAGCAGCTAAATATATAGGGAGATATTTGGCTAGACCAGCTATCGCTGAATATAGAATAATAAAATATGATGGTAAATATGTGACATTTTGGTATGAAAATAAAAAGCCTAAAAATTTGATGAGCTAGATGAAATGAGTAAAAGGCAGAAATTATATAATTATGAGTGTAAAGCTTGTGGATTTGAAAAAGGATTACCAGAGTTTCTTATTGAAGAATTTAGACAAGATGCTATATTTAGTTTTAAAGCGATAGCTTCGCTAGAGGATGATATAATGCCAGTTTTAATGGGTTTTTAGAATAAAATAAATGAGGAAACAATAATTATGTATAATGAAGAGCAAAATAGAAAAGCATTGGATTAATAAGGAGAAAGAATTATGGATAATACAATAGATGTATCAGATTTTGAAAATATTTATGAAACAAATCAATTCTGGATAGGGAGAATAGGAGGTGAAGAATATGAATCGTTTTATCTTATAGTTCAAGATCAAAGAGCAGTCTCTAATACAATTGCTATTGAGATAACTAAGAAGGATATGTTAAAAATTTTAGATTCTAATGGAGATTTAAAAGTTGTAGATGCTATTTCAAGAGATTTGAGTAACGGGTATTTGTATGTTACAAATCAAAAAAATATCTGTAAATAATTATAATTTGTAAAATGACACAAAAGTTGGTGCAATAAAAATTAAATTATAAAAAGATAGTAACTGTTGAAATTTCAACGATAGTTACTATCTTTTTTTATTAAAAATATAAAGATATTAATTTATAACTCAACTATTCTTCGTGGGATTTGGTATTTTATATCCTCCTCAATTTTTTCAAGTGTTTTGAAGTTCTTAGGATCCACAAACATACAAGTATACCCGTCTTTTCCGATTCTGCCTGTTCTACCGATTCTGTGGATATAATCTTCGCTAGTTTCTGGAATATCGTAGTTGTATATGTGGGTAATTCCAGTTATATCTAAGCCTCTAGAGGCTACATCAGTCGCTATTAAATACTGAAGGTCGGCTTTTCTGAAGGATTTAATTATTCTCTCGCGTTTATTTTGTGGGATATCGCTGTGAAGCTTTTGGCAGTTATAGCCTTTTATGGCTAAGGCTTCTTCTAATTGATCGACTCTTCTTTTAGTTCTGCAGAATATTATCGCCATAAATGGATTATCCTCGTCTAAGACCTTGCATAGAGCTTCTTGCTTATGTCTGTCAGTAGTTTCCACGACCTCTTGCTTGATTGATTCTAAAGTGATCTCCTTTGATTTTATAGTTATCTCAACTGGATCCTTTGTATATCTGTAAGCTAGTTTCTTAACTTGTGAATCGAGCGTTGCAGAGAAGCATAGAGTTTGGCGTTTTTTATTAGTTTCTTTTATGATTGCCTCGATTTCGTTTTTAAATCCCATAAGTATCATTTGGTCCGCTTCATCTAACACTAGGGTATTTAATTTACTAAGGTCGATAGATTTTCTATCTAAATGGTCTAAAAGTCGTCCAGGTGTAGCTATTACGAGCTGTATATTTCTTTTTAATTTATTTAGCTGTGATTTTATGTCTTTTCCACCGTATGCAGCTAATATGTTTATATTTTTGTCTTTGTTTAATTTTTCTGCCTCGTTGTATATTTGTATAGCTAGTTCTCTTGTAGGCGCTAGGATAAGACATTGTATATTTTGATTTTTAGGTGAAATATCGTCAAAAATAGGAACTAAGAAGGCTAAAGTCTTACCTGTACCTGTTTGAGATTGAGCCAAAATATCCTTTTTATTTTTTATAAGCGGGATACTCTCCTCTTGGATGGGTGTAGGAGATTTTATGCCGTTTCTTTTAAGTGTATCTATTAATTGATCGCTTATTTTTAAATCTTTAAAATTCATGATCGTACCTCTCTAAAATAATTTTTCATATCTTAACAATAATAACATAATAACTTGGGAAATTATATATATTATACCCATATAATGCGAAAAATTAGGATAGTATTTCTAAACTAATAAAAAATTAATATAAACTTGAATTTATAAATACTAAATTCGAAAAGTAGTTAATCTAAACTTTTCTATAAAACAATATAGCTGAAAATATTGAAAATACTAGATTTGAATTGTATACATAAAAAAACATATAAAAAATTAAAAAAACCTTGAAAAGAATAAAAAAATTTTGTATAATTTAAAGTTTACAAAAGTGAGGTATACAGATTGATTTTTATAATATATAATATAAATAAGATTAGAGGAGATGATGATATATTTAATTAATTTCCTCGTTGATAAGAAAGGTAGGTATTAAAATGAAAAAAAATAATGAAATTAATATGGAGAGTCGGCAGGTAGTAGAAAAGATAGGTTTTATATTATTGGGAACAATAATACTATCTTTTGGATTTTATAATTTTTATTACTTAAATCACATTACAGAGGGTGGAGTATTAGGTTTTTTACTATTGCTTAAAAATTTATTTGGAATCCATCCATCAATGGCTAGTATAATAATAGATTTTAGTTTATTGTTACTTGGTTACAAAACTTTTGGAAAGGAATTCTTTTTCTATTCATTATTTGCTTCTGCAGCATTTTCTTTAACATATGATATGTTTGAAAGTATAGGTCCATTATTACCTCAAATAAATAATGCTTTAGCAAATGCATTATTAGGTGGTATTTTTGTAGGAGTTGGATGCGGAATAATTGTAAATACAGGCTGTTCTTCAGGTGGAGATGATGCACTTGCTTTAGTTATTGCAAGAAAAACTTCTTTGAGTATGACAAAGGTATATATGTTAATGGACGGAATGATACTTTTATTATCTTTAAGTTACTTATCAGCAGACGCTATTTTCTATTCAATGATAGCATCTACTCTTAGTGGAAAAATAATCGACTTATTCCTAGCACATACAAAAGGTTCTTTACGATTTGTTACAACATAATGAAAAAAGTAATCCTAAAATCATAATTAAATGTAAAAAAAGGTTGAAATATCAACGAATTTAACGAATGAATTTATATGAAAATAACAAGGACTTTTAAAAGATATAAAGAAATAATAGTTTATAACCTAAAGAAAAGGAGTGTTTGTTATGGGATTATTTAAATCAAAAACAGATGAAAATTGGAAAATAAATTATATTAGAGAATTTAATGAAATGAGATCTGAATATGAAAAAAAATTATTATCTAAGCAAGCTGAAATAGATGATTTAAAAAAACAAATAGAAGAATTAAAAGCTTTTAGAGGAAATTTACGACCTAAAGAAAAACAAATAACAGACAGCGACATAGATTCTATAAAGGAGCTTAGAAACCAAGGTCTAAGTTATAGACAAATATCACAAAAGACTAGCTGGAGTAAGGCTACAATTTGTAGAGTATTAAATGGATTATATGATTAAGATTTTATTCATTCTCACTGTCATTATATGTTATAATTAATAGATAACATTATAAAGTGTGGGTGATTAAGTTTGAAAAAGTTAAATATAGGAATTAAAGATAAAGAGTTTTTATTAGATTGTTCTTTAATATTAGTTGTTTTGCAAATAGGCAGAATAATTATAAAAAATGTATTGTTAAGTGTACTTAATTTTACCGCTATAAATATAAATATAGCAAATATAATATCTATAATGATTGTAGGTATAAGTGTATTTCTTTTTTTAAGAGGAAGTAATTTATTTAATCCAGCTGGTTATAGACTGACAGAGTTATCTAATAAATACGACAATAAAAAAATAAGAATAATATTATTTTCAGTTACTTTATTGAGTTTAGCGATTACTGTTGTACTTAAAAGCGAGAAAGTATTTTATGGGGTTTTACTAATATGTCTATCAACATTAGTAATTCCTTTTTATGAAGAGATGTTGTTTAGACAGTATTTATGGAATTATATAAATGGTTTCTTGGAAAATGAAAAAGTAACATGGATTATAGTTTCAATATTATCGGTATTGTTTGTATTGGGATATTGGGATATTATAAGTCAAAACTTAACAGTCATCACTAGTGATAAGTTTGCAATCGATGTTGTATTTGCAAATATGGGAGTATCTGTAGTAACGTCAGCAATAGCGGGATTTATGAAGTATAAATACAAGGATATATATCTATGCTTATTTATACATATTATTATAAGTTGTATATTTTTTTAAAATTAAAAACAAAAGTCCTTTGAATAAAAGTTATATTCTGAGGGCTTTTTTGATTTGTAAAATAATTATAACTATAAAAAAAGTGAAATATTTAAAAAAATTTAAATTCTTTAAAAATTTATAAAGATTAGACTTTTTTTTTATAAAAAAAGAAATTTTAGGGAAAAAAAACAAAATTCCAAATAAATAAAAAGTATAAATGAAAAGCAATCGTTTTTAAGAGTACAAAAATAATTAATTTTATATATATAAAATTAATTTTGAGGTTGACAACTTTTTTTAATATAATAAAATTAAGGTATAAGCTAATAATGCGAATTATAATAATTTAGATGGAGGAAAACAATGAGAGGAACTAGAAAAGATTTTGCAAAAAAATTATATAGCTTTTTCTACTTTATGTTCTGGGGCTTTTATTTTAGCGCTGGCTATTTTTATTGCAAAAACATAAAAAATAAATCTTTTCTAAAGAGTCCGAGTTTGGCCTACATTTAAGTGTGAAAGCTAAAAAACGTGAAATTAGGTAAATAATACTTGTTTTATGAAAGAGGACTCTTCAGGAGTTCTCTTTTTTTAGTTGGTATAAGATATATTTAAAGAAAGGGTGATAGTATGGATCTTTTAGGAGACTATAGAATGGAGATTGACAAAATAGACGAGCAAATGACAAAATTATTGGAAAAAAGAATGAATATTTCAAAAGCTATTTCAGAATATAAAAAAGAACACGATATTCAAATATTTCATCCAGATAGAGAAAAACTTATAATAGAAAAAAACAAAGGGTACTTAGAGAATAAAGAGTATGGGGATTTAGTGGAAAGTTATTACGATAACTTAATGTACTTAAGTAGATTAGTACAACAGAAAGAAATATATCCACAAAATGAAATTTATACAAAGCCTTACAGAAGTGATAAAGAAGGATTAGTAGTAGGATATCAAGGTGTACCTGGATCATTCAGTAATGAAGCGATGTTAAAATATTTCAATAATATTAAAGAAAATAAAGCGTATGAAAAATTTGAAGATGTGTTTAAGGCCGTAGAAAGCGGAGAAATAGAATATGGAATACTTCCAATAGAAAATTCATCAACAGGTGGTATAGGAACAGTAGAGGATTTATTAAATCAATATAATTTATATATTGTCGGGGAAGAATGTATAAGAATAAATCAAAATTTAGTAGGAGTAAAAGGTGCGACAGTAGATGACATAAAGGATGTCTACTCACATCCACAAGGGTTTGAACAAAGTACAAAATTTTTCGACAAGCATAAAGATTATAATCTAATCCCTTACTCTAATACAGCAATTTCTGCTAAATTAGTATCAGACTTAAATGATAAAAGCAAAGCAGCTATAGCTTCTGAGAGAGCAGCAAAATTATATGATTTGAATATTATAAAAAAAGATGTAAACGACTTAAAAAATAATTATACGAGATTTATAGTTATAGGAAAAGATTTAGAGTGTGATGAAACTTGCGATAAGGTAAGTATATTATTTTCAATTGAGGACTCATGTGGGGGATTATATACTGTTATAAGAGATATTAAAGAATTTGGATTAAATATGTCTAAGATAGAATCTAGACCAAACAGAAATAACCCTTGGAACTATATATTCTTTGTAGATTTCGATGGAAATTTATTTGATGAAAATATAAAAAAAGCAATAAATACTATTGCAAGAAGCTCTAAATATTTTAAGCTTTTAGGTTGTTATAGAGATGTAAAATACAAATAAATTTTAAATAAAATAAATACAAAAAAGTGGATATATAAGCCATTAAAAAATAGAGATTATATTATGGAGGATATCAGTTATGATAATTGTATTAAAAGTAGGATATACAGAAGCAGAATTAAATGAAATATTGGAATTCTTACAAGTAAGAGGGTTAAAAGTAAATGTATCTCATGGAAAACAAATGTGTGTTATAGGTGTTATAGGGGATGTAACAATAATAGATCCAGATGAAATACTAGCTTACTCTTATGTAGAAAAAGTTATGAATGTATCAGAACCATACAAAAAAGCTAACAGATTATTCCATCCAGCTGATACAATAGTAGATGTAAATGGAAGCAAAGTAGGTGGAAAATATCTAGGAATAATGGCTGGTCCATGTTCAGTAGAAAGTGAAGAGCAAATAGTAGAAGTAGCAAAAGCAGTAAAAGCATCAGGGGCGAACTTCTTAAGAGGTGGAGCATTTAAACCAAGAACTTCACCATACAGCTTCCAAGGATTAGAGCTACAAGGGCTAGAATTATTAAAAATAGCAAAACAAGAAACAGGCCTTCCAATAGTAACAGAATTAATGTCTGCAGAATATTTAGATAGATTCGTAGAAGACGTAGATGTAATCCAAATAGGTGCGAGAAATATGCAAAACTTCGACCTATTAAAGGAAGTAGGTAAGACAAAAACTCCTGTACTATTAAAAAGAGGTATGAGTTCAACTATAGAAGAGTGGTTAATGAGTGCGGAATATATAATGGCTGGAGGTAACGAAAATGTTATACTTTGCGAAAGAGGTATAAGAACATTCGAAACTGCAACAAGAAATACATTAGATTTAAGTGCAGTACCAGTTATAAAAGAAAAATCACATTTACCAATAATAATAGATCCATCTCATGCAACAGGTAAACGTGATTTAGTAGAACCACTAGCAAAAGCAGCTATGGCAGTAGGAGCAGATGGACTTATGATAGAAGTACACAACAACCCAGCAAAAGCATTATGCGATGGAAAACAATCAATAAAACCAGACAAATTTGATGAAATAATGAAGGTTGTTAAGAAATACGCTGAGGTAGAAGGTAAAGAAATAACATTATAAAAATAAAGATTTTTTTAATTAGATTTTATTGTGAATTTAGGGTGAATAATTAATATTTAAATAATATAAAGCATTTTAAGAGGTCGTAGGAGGAAATATTATGATAGTTGTAATGAAAAACGGGTTTACACAAGAGGATATAAATGAAGTAGTAGAAGTTATACAAGATAAAGGAGCAGCTGTAGATAAAATAGATGGAACTTCAACATCAGTATTAGGGGTAGTTGGAGATACTGCTTATATAGATCCAGATGAATTATTGACATTTGCATGTGTAGAAAAAGTATTAAAGGTACAAGA
>NZ_JALEXO010000290.1 GCF_022780145.1 Intestinibacter sp. | reverse complement strand
GCTCGTGGTGAATTAAACTGTATAGGTGCTACAACTTTCGATGAATACAGAAGATATATAGAAAAGGACAAAGCACTAGAAAGACGTTTCCAAACAGTAATAACTAAAGAACCTACTGTAGAAGATACAATATCTATACTTAGAGGATTAAAAGAACGTTTTGAAATCCATCACGGAATCAGAATTCACGACAACGCAATAGTAGCTGCAGCTAAGCTTTCTGATAGATATATAACAGATAGATTCCTACCAGATAAAGCAATCGACTTAATCGATGAAGCAGGTGCTATGATACGTAGTGAAATAGATTCACTTCCTACAGAACTAGATATAGTTAGAAGAAAACTATTTATGCTAGAAACTGAAAGAGAAGCACTTTTATTAGAAGAAGATGAAAAGAGTAAAAAACGTCTTGAAGATTTGGAAAAAGAATTAGCAGAATTAAAAGCAAAAGACGATGAAATGACTGCTAAATACGAAAAAGAAAAAGATCAAATCTTACAAGTTAGAAACTTAAAAGCAAGACTTGATGAAGTAAAAGGACAAGTTGAAAAATACGAAAGAGAATACGACTTCAACAAAGTCGCTGAAATAAAATACGGAGAAATTCCAAAGCTAGAAGCTCAAATTAAAGAATACGAAGAAAAAATAAACGAAGGCTACGACACAGCTCTACTTAAAGAAGAAGTTACAGAAAACGAAATATCTGAAATAGTATCTAAATGGACAGGTATCCCTGTAACTAAGCTAGTAGAAGGAGAAAGAGAAAAGCTTCTTAAACTAGAAGACGAGCTTCACGAAAGAGTAATAGGACAAGACGAAGCAGTTACAGCAGTATCAAATGCAGTAATCCGTGCAAGAGCTGGACTTAAAGACGAAAACAAACCTATAGGTTCATTTATATTCCTTGGACCAACTGGTGTAGGTAAAACTGAGCTTGCAAAAACTCTAGCTCGTTCATTATTCGACAGCGAAGACAACATAATAAGAATAGATATGTCTGAATACATGGAAAAACACTCAGTATCTAGACTTGTAGGACCACCTCCAGGATATGTAGGATACGAAGAAGGCGGACAATTAACAGAAGCAGTTAGACGTGCCCCATATTCAGTAATATTATTCGACGAAATCGAAAAAGCTCATGAAGATGTATTCAACATGTTCTTACAAATACTAGACGATGGTAGACTTACTGACAACAAAGGTAATACAGTAGACTTCAAGAACACTATAATCATAATGACATCTAATATAGGTTCTAGCTACTTATTACAAGACCAAGGTGAAATAACAGAAGAATCTAAAGATCTTGTAATGGGTGAAATGAAGAGAAGATTTAAACCAGAATTCTTAAACAGAGTCGACGACATTATAATGTTTAAGGCTCTACAAAAAGATGAAATCAAGAAGATTATAGACATATTCATGAAGAGCTTAGCTGATAGATTAAAAGATAAAGATATATCTATAGAAGTTACAGATGCTGCTAAGGATATTATGGTTAGAGAAGGATATGATCCTGTATATGGTGCTAGACCACTTAAGAGATATATAGGAAATACTCTTGAAACTATAATCGCTAGAAAATTAATTGCAGGTCAAATTCAAAATGGAGATACTGTGGTTGTTGATGGCGATGGAGATAAGATAGATATATTTGTTAGATAGTAGATTTATAAAAGGTGTTTAAAATAGGTTAAAACTATTTTAAGCACCTTTTTTAGCTTCAAATATAAAAGTTCACAACGTTTTTTTGACAATTGAAAAATTATTTCATTGTAAAATAATAATAACAAAGCAAATCAGCTTAACAAATCATAAATCATTCTGCTTTAGATTTAAAAATATAAACTTATATTTGGAGGTAATACTATGAACTACGAAATAAAAAGATTTATAGAAGAAAGAAATATAGAAAGTCTATTTCACTTTACACCAGTTGATAATTTAGAAAATATATTAAAATATGGATTACTATCAATCAATAATTTAAATCGCTTAGGCATAGACTATTACTATAATGATGAAAATAGATATGACGATAGATTAGACGCTATAAGTACTTCTATTGAATTTCCAAATTATAAAATGTTTTATAAATGCAGACAAGAATCAGGTGATGCCAATTGGTGTGTAATAGAATTAGATGCCAGTGTATTAGTAGATAAAGATTGTATCTTTAATATAGAAAATGCGGCTAAAAATAGAGAAAGATATAGATCATATAGAGAAAAAAGCGGTATAAGAGGATTAGAAGCTCTATTTTATGGTGATGGTATTAGATACGAGCTTGAACTTCCTACTTATTTTACTACAAATCCCCAAGCTGAAGTGCAAGTTTTAGATAAAATAGAAGTAAATTACATAAAAGCAGTACATTTTGAAAATTATGAAAGTAAAAACTTCTTTGATAAACATATTGGATATAAATATAATATTAAATCTAAGGTAACAGAAGGGCTGTTTAGATGGAGATGTGATTATAAATATTGGAAAAAGGTAGGATAAAAATGGCTATTAGAAAAGTATACAGAGTAAATGAAAAAGATGGTAATTATGTAGATAAAATCGACATCGAATTTAAATGGAACTCAGGATTTTCAGTAGTTCAAAAGCAAAAAAATATAACAAATTTACATAATGAATACAGTAAAATATATAAAGATGACAAAATTTTAGAAATTTCTACTAAATCAAAAGATGAATTAGGAGTAAGGTTAAGTGCTTTTAACCTTGCTTTTTTAACTAAAAATAATAAAAGAATTACTGTAGAATCTGCATTTCAATCTAGTAAAAAATTTAAAAATGGAGGTCCGTATAAAGATATACTTACAATGGATTCCAGATCTGCTAAAAAAGATGAACGTTTAAAAAATTCAGGCGAATTAGTTTCCTTTGTAGTTAAAGATTATGAATGGCCTTTAACACCGAATACTTTATTTTACGATTGGATTTATATGAATTCTCTACATCAGAATGAAGATTTAGTAAATCAAATTATAAATTACAATGCTTTTACTGATATAGAATTTAATCCTAACAAATCTATAAATTGCCAAGCATATTCGGCAGCATTATATGTATCACTTTTTAAAAGAGGATTAATAGATGAAGTTCTTTCTTGTAGAGATACATATATTGATTTTTTTGTAAAAAATAATTGAATTTATATTTATTATTAAAGGAGGCTATATAAAAATTATTTTATGATAGCCCCTTTAAAATTTTTGAATATTCTATCCAATATCAACTATTTCATACTCCCTATTTCCAAGCCCTTCAGCATAAGCCTGTTCCACAGTATGAATAGCATTTCTAGAGTCCATTCTCTCAATCAATGAAGCCTTACCTGGATCAGGAGAATTTTTAACTGCATCGTAGCAAGCTTGGTCTAGTGCAACTGGATCAAGGCTTGCGTATATTCCTAAATCAGCCATTTCTGGGTCATGAGGGTTTGAATCGCAGTCACAGTCGATTGATAGTTTATTAGCTACATTTATATATGCTAGGTTTTCTTCCTTGAAATAATTAATTACAGAAGCATCTGCATCTGCCATTGCTTCTAGGAATGAATCGTGGTCGGCAGTCCAAATATTTTCTGGAATTCCTGCTCCGTGGATATAAGCTTTACCATGTGAAGAAGCAATTCCTATAGACATATTTTTAAGCGCTCCTCCAAATCCACCCATAGCATGTCCCTTAAAATGAGATAGTATAAGCATTGAGTTGTAATTTTTTATATGTGAGCCTACGTAATTTTTATGTATTTGTTTGCCGTTTGGAACTGGAAGCTCGATTTCTCCGTCTTCATCCATTATGTCGCAAGGAGCTATTTTTGTGAAGCCATGTTCTTCT
>NZ_JALEXO010000272.1 GCF_022780145.1 Intestinibacter sp. | reverse complement strand
ATTGGATTTATCTGTGGATTTGTGGGAGCTGGTGGAGGCATGATGCTTCTACTTATTTTAACAAGTGTGTTAGGCTATGAACTAAAAACTGCAGTAGGAACAAGTGTATTTATAATGGCATTTACTGCATTTACAGGAGCTTCATCACATTTTATGATAGGTGGAATACCAGATTTAAAAGTGCTTTTACTTTGCATAGCATTTACTTTCATAGGAGCACAGGTATCAGCTAAATTTGCCAATAAATCATCTGAAAAAGTTTTAAACAGAGCTCTAGGAATTGTATTAACTGCAATTGGTGGAATGATGATTATCATGAATATGATAGCATAGTTTTGGTGAGAATTTAAAAAATACTCCTTTCTGGTATTGAGTTTATATTTTTATCATTACCATAAAGGAGTATTTATTTTATCATAAGCACAAATTATTTTAAGTTGTCTAGAAAGTCATATACAGAAAAGATGTCACGCTCTTCAGTAAAGTTGAATTCTTCTTTAAATTTATCCTTAAATATACTAAATTTTAGTAGTTTCCATATTATATCATATAAAAAATTATATTGCTTGAAAAAATGGAAATAAATATAACAATATTATATAATGTATATTGGAAAATATTATTAGATAGGAGGAACGATATGAGCAATATAAAATCCAATAGAACCTTTACAATTTGGAGAAAATATGGCTGGTTACTTACTATTATTATTGCATTTGGAGGATTGTATGAACACAAATTGGGATTAATAGTACCTTTTTTTGTTATGCTAGGACTTATGATTACATCTGTGTTTAATGGAAGATTTTGGTGCGGAAATGTATGCCCACATGGAAGCTTATACGATAGTGTTTTATTAAGATTCTCTAAAAATGAAGACATACCTAAATCCTTAAGAAACAAGGGTGTTATAATAGCAATATTTATTTTATTTGCAATTGTATTGGGAACAAGAGTATATAAAGTATTTAGCAATTTTTCTGGGTTGGATTTGTTAGATAAATTTGGTTTTATATTTGTTACTACTTATCTTGTAGTATTGTTAGTCAGTACACCTTTGGCATTATTTATAGCACCTAGAACCTGGTGTCAATTTTGCCCAATGGGGACTATACAAAAATTATTTGGAAAATTAGGTCAAAACATAGGTATATCAAAAAATACAAATAAAAAATTAACTATACTAGATAAGGACAAATGCATTAAATGTAAAAAATGTGCAAAGGTATGTCCTATGCAGCTACAGCCTTATCTAGAATTTAATGAACAAAATCAATTTGACAATGAAAACTGTATAAAATGTAATACTTGTGTCAATAATTGTCCTAAAAAAATACTTACAATAAAGAGCTTGAAGGGGGAAAGATAATGAGAAAAATATACATTAATGGTACTGTTTACACAGTAACTAATGGGAATGCAGAGGCTTTTGTTGAAGAAAATGGTAAATTTATATATGTAGGTAGCACTGAAGAAGCACTTACATATAAGGAAGCAGACAGTGAAGTAATCGATTTAGCTGGAAAATTTGTAACAGCTGGATTTAACGATTCACATACACACGTTTTAGAAATTGGTGACTTCCTTCAAATGGTACAACTATCTAAATGTACTGGTTCTATAGAAGAAATGAAGGAAGGAATTAGACAATTTATAGCAGAAAGAGATTTTAAAGAAAATGAATGGGTTAGAGGTAGAGGATGGAATAATGACTTTTTCGCAGATGAAAATAGATTCCCAACTAGATACGATTTAGATGAAGTATCTACTACTCAACCAATATGCATAATCCGTGCATGTGGTCACGTTTGTATTGTAAATTCTAAAGGTCTAGAATTAATCGGTATCACTAAGGATTCACCACAGGTAGAAGGTGGACAATTTGACGTAGATGAAAACGGAGAACCTCTAGGAATATTTAGAGAAAATGCACTTGAACTTGTATACAGTAAAGCGCTTAATCCAGATAAAGAAGGATTAAAAACAATGCTAGAGGATGCTTGTAAATTCTTAAATACATTCGGTGTGACATCAGCACAAACAGACGATTTTATTGCATTTCCAGGGGTGGATTATGAAGTATTAATATCTGCATTTAAGGAACTTGAACAAGAAGGTAAATTAACAGTAAAAATCAACGAACAATCTCAATTAGTAAATATGGAATTACTAAAAGGGTTCATAGAAAAAGGATATAAAACAGGCGTAGGTACAGACCACTTCAAAATAGGACCATTAAAATTATTAGCAGATGGATCTCTAGGAGCTAGAACTGCATCTTTATGTGAACCTTATGAAGATGACAAGAGCACTTGTGGTATACCAATATACACTCAAGAACAATTCGATGAAATGATAGAATACGCTCACAAAAATGGAATGCATGTAGTAGTTCACTGTATAGGTGACAAGCCAATGTACATGGTAATCGAAGCTATAGAAAAAGCTCTTAAAAAATACCCTAAAGAAGATCACCGTCACGGTATAGTTCACTGCCAAATAACTACAAGAGAGCTACTAGACAAATTTAGAGACCTTAAATTACACGCATACATACAAACTATATTCCTAGACTACGATATAACTATAGTAGAAGACAGAATAGGAAAAGAAAGAGCAAAATATACATACAACTTCAAGACAATGCTAGATGAAGGTGTAATCGCAAGTAATGGTTCAGACTCTCCAGTTGAATTACCAGATGTAATGAAGGGTATCCAATGTGCTGTTACTAGAAAGAGCTTAGACGGCAAATACGGACCATTCCTACCAGAACAAGCATTAAGTGTTGAAGAAGCAATCAAGACTTACACTATATTAGGTGCTTATGGTTCATTTGAAGAAAATGTCAAAGGAAGCATCGAAGCTGGTAAAGTTGCAGACTTCGTTGTTCTTGGACAAAATCCATTTGAAGTAGATCCAAGCACATTAAAGGATGTACCTGTACTTGCTACTTATCTTGATGGGGAATGTGTCTTTTCAAAATAGTAAAAAATATTTTCAAAGTCCTTTAAAAGAGTTCAATTATTTACTATCAATTTTTTTGAATTTATATATCATATAATTCAATTTTATTAATTTCATAAATTGTAGTATTATTATATTAATAGGAAATAATTTACAATAAAAAGTGAACTACTATTTCCTACACATAATTTGCATGCAATATTATCAAAATATTTTTTATTAGAGAGGTGTATATATGAAGGATTTAAAGGATGTTTGTAAAATTGCGCTAGTTCAAGCAGCACCAGTTATGTTTGATAAAAAATTAGGTGTTGAAAAAACAGTAAAGCTTATCGAAGAAGCAGCAGAAAAAAACGTTGATTTAATCGTATTTCCAGAGTTATTTATTCCAGGTTATCCATATGGAATGACTTATGGATTTACAGTTGGAAGCAGAAATGAAAAAGGTCGTGAAGACTGGAAGGTTTACTACGACAATTCTATAGTAATACCAGGGGAAGAAACTGATATATTAGGTAAAGCCGCAAAGGCTGCACATGCATATGTCAGCATAGGTGTATCTGAACGTGACTTAACTACAGGAACACTTTATAATTCAAATATATTCTTCTCACCAGAGGGAGAATTAGTAGGTGTACATAGAAAGCTTAAACCAACTGGTTCAGAACGTGTTGTTTGGGGAGATGCAAACAAGGGATACTTCCCTGTTGTAGATACTCCTTGGGGTAACATGGGAAGCTTAATCTGCTGGGAAAGCTACATGCCACTTGCTAGAGTTGCACTTTATGATAAGGGAGTTACTCTTTATATTTCTCCAAATACTAACGACAACCCAGAGTGGCAAGCGACTATACAACATATAGCTATAGAAGGTCATTGCTATTTCATAAATTCTGATATGTACTTCACAAAGGATATGTATCCAAAGGATTTAAACTGCAAAGATGAAATAGATAAATTATCTGACATAGTTTGTCGTGGTGGTAGCTGTATAATAGATCCATATGGACATTACGTTACAGAGCCTGTATGGGACAAAGAAGAAATTATCTATGCAGACTTAGATATGCAAAAGGTTCCTATGAGTCGTATGGAATTAGATGCTTGTGGACATTATGCTAGACCTGATGTGCTAGAGCTTATAGTTCATGAAAAATAATTTATTAGTAGAATTTTAAAGTTTAGCTACGATAGCTAACTTTGTGATCGATAAAAAAATACTCATATATAAGTAAATTTAATGCTTATGTATGAGTATTTTTTTATTGCTTATTTGCCAAGGAATAACTGATTTTGTTTTCTAGAACTACAGCTTTTTTTCAAAGCTTGAGCTGATACAAAAGTTAAAATCTTGTTGTTTACTCTAGAATGGTTAGGGCAAACAGATATACAATGCATACAAGCAATACATTTAGTTTTGTCAACTGTACGAGGGTTATCTTTTGGGATTGCCTTTACAGGACATTCAGCTGCACAAATACCACAATTTGTACATGTATTATTTGCTTTAGGAGCTAGTGGAACTCCACCATATTTTTTGTAAGGATGGTTTCCTTTTACAAGAGGCGTATCTTTTACACCAGATTGAATTTTTTGTTGAATTTGTTTTGCAAAATCTTTTAATTCCTTTATATCTTTATCATCTGGACGATTTGTAGCAAATTGACGGCATATAGAATGTTCAGCAATCGCTGCAATACCTGCTATACAACAAAAATCAAGATTTTCTAGAGCATCCTTTAATTCAAGTAAAGTATCATCGTAATCGCGATTACCGTATACAGCTATGAAGATTGTCTTAGTGTGGTTTCCTTTTAATTGCTGCATACGTTCAATAGCAAGAGCTGGTACACGACCGCCGAAAGATGGAACAGCGACAATACAAATATCATCTTCATTGAAAGCACATTTATATGGTTTATCCTGAGAAAATAAATCTAGTGTTTCTTTTTCACATGACCACATATCACTTACCGCATCAATTACTTTTTTTGTTCCTCCAGTTGGACTAAAATAAATTTTATAAAGTTTCATTTCGAATACCCCCTCAATAATATAATATTAGATGTAACTTTAAAATTTACATCTAATATTATATACTTCAAACAGTGTAAAATCAACATTTACATCTTATAAATATAAATGTATAATAAAAAATATAAATTGACTTTATTCATAAATCAGAGAGGACCCAATAATATGCAAATTAGTATGAAATGTTCCGTTGCTATACATTGTTTGATATTTATCAATGAAGCACAAGGAAAGGTGAAAGTTACAAGTAAACTGTTATCTCAAAGTACAGGTTGTAATCCTGTTATAATTAGAAATATATTGAGCAAGCTTAAAAAAGCAGGAATTATATCTGTTAAACAGGGAACGGGAGGGGCTGCTTTATGTAAAGAGCCTTCTGAAATAAATATTTTTATGATATACCATGCATTAGAGCCACAGGGACTTAATTCCCTAATTGGTATTCATTCTTGCGAGGAAGGTAAATGTCCTATAGCAAAAAATATAAGAGGAGTACTTG
>NZ_JALEXO010000224.1 GCF_022780145.1 Intestinibacter sp. | reverse complement strand
ATCTAATTTTCCATATATTTTTTCATTATTATATGAACCTCCTAAGCTACAGTCTTGTAATATATCTTCATCACAATATTTTATTATCCAATTTTTAAACTCTTTTATCAATATACCTTGTGATTCATTTAAATTTTTATCTAAATTAACAATTGTATTTTCTCCATCATAATATTTTATCAACTCTTCAAATATACTATTTATAATTAATTCTGAATATCCTTTGTAATAATCTAATTTCTTACTATTATAGATTTTATCATAATTAAATTTCTTTATTTCATTAATGAAATTTAACTTATCATCTGAAAAACAAATTCCTTTATCAATTGAACTATTTTTCACAAGATCATTCATTAATTCATGTATTATTACAGATGTATTTACTGTTTCTTGTCCATAAATTTTTCCCAATGCATATAACTCTTTTAAATCTTTTTGTTTTATTATATTTAATAATAAAGCATCTTCTATATCTCTACCTAAATACGCAATTTTATCAGATATTTTTACTATGCATCCTTCCCAAGTAAATGGTTGAACCTCTCCTGGATTTTCTATTTGATTTAGATCAATTGCTTCATTTCTAGGTATTATACCATTTTCATCTACTTCTCCACAGTGACATACAATACCATCTCTAACTGCATATGTAAGATTTAAATTTGCGAAATTTCCTTTATTATCTTGTAACAAATCTAATTTATCAACAACTCTCAACCCGTTTTTTTCATGCCAAAACGAATCATTTAAATATTCTTTAGTTAAATTTTTTATTATTTGTTCTACTTTATGTCCAAATGGTGCATGTCCTAAATCATGACCTATCGCTATTGCTTTAGTTAGTTCAGAATTCAAACCTAATGCTTTTGATATTGTATAGCTTATGGATTCTACATGTGCTACATGCTCCATTCTTGTACATATATGATCATTATGCGTATTAAAAAATACTTGTGTTTTATGTTTTAATCTTCGATAAGCTAAACTATGTAAAATTCTAGTGTAATCTCTTCCAAAATCGCTTCTTAAATCGTTTTCTCTACTGTATAATTCTTTTTCCCTATGAATAGCTTTTTTCCATTTACTATCATCAACCATTGCAACATCTGAAAATTTTTTATTCATACATATCCCTCCATATCTAATATTCCGATTGATGCAAATATTCAAATTATTTTAAAAACTATTTTACAACTAGCTCTTTTATGATAATAATTCAAAACTTTTCCTCTACTTATATTTTAAAATAGTTTTTTAATAAACTCAATTTTATTCAAAAAATCCCAGCAAAAAAACTCTGCCAGGATTTTAATTTCAACTTATATCTCCAAATTATTCACACGCTCAATAGCATCATCAATAAAATCTTTAACCTCAGTCTTAGTATACATCAATTTCATACCTTTTTTCTTAGCATAAGCAAAATACTCATCAGTAAGCCAATAAAGAGATTTATCAGTTTGCACCCACGCAAATAGAGAATCATCTAAATAAATTATCGCCTCTTCATCGCTTCCGTGAGAATACATATTAGGTACTGGCAAATCAAACATCTTCATACCTAATAAATATTCTGGTACATATTTATTAGCTTTAAAAGCTTTTTTCAAAAATGATTTTGCGTTAAATTCATTTTTATTTTTATAATTGTACAAAGCTTGGTCATACAGCATAAATGCCGATTCGTCCATATCATATGTTTCTAATAAATCCTCAATCATTTCTTTTTTATCGAGCAAAATTAATATTGGAAATATCTTATGTCTTATGCCTTGATTATCTGATACATTTAATTTTAAAATTTCGCTGTATATATCCATCGCAGCTTGATAATCCTCTTTTACAACATATAAATATGCCAATTGTGCTTTCATTGAAAGATATGGTCTAGCATCAAAATCAAGCCACAGCTCTCCATCTAGCTCTTTAAATACTCGTTTTGGCACTTTCTTTTTAGCATATTTAACCGCTAATTTCATGTTTTCTATAGATTCGTCTATATCGTCTGTATCTTGAGCTTTATTAAAGTATATCTCGTATTTTTCTAGCTCTTCCTCTTCTTCATCTTCAAACCTTTGATTTGCAAGACCTCTTATAGCATCTAGTATTCTTCCAAGATCTTCTTTAGCTGTACCACTTTTGCTTAAAATATCTTTTATTTTATCTAAATTATGAATATCCTCATTGTAAATTTCATCTTCATAGATGTCATCATCGTAAATTTCATCATAATAATAATTTCCAAAAACATCATCTCTATAACTAATATCAGCTACAAATCTAGCATTTTCAGGTAAAGCCGCTCTTATATCAGCTGCTCTATTTCTCATAGTAGTTGCACTTACCCCTGCAAATTCAGCCACATTTTATCTGTTGCCATTTTAATTCTTCCTTTTTAATTGTAATTTTTCTAAAACAGGCTAATCTGATCAATTTCTTCCTTCTTTATCTCAAATCTAGAAGAAACAATCTCCTTGACCATCTCTTCTCCCTTATAATGATTGCCCTTTAGCAAGCTTACGTTGTTTTTAAGTCTTGAATTCACAAGATCTAGCACATAAATATTGTCGAATCTGTTGTAGATAGATTCCCCCTTCAAGCCTGAAAGACATATAAGCTGTGTATTGCTCTTTTTGGCGATTTCCATAAGAGGCTTTAGCAGATGCTCTGCACTCGTCTGTGCAAACGGGTTGTCCATTATAAGCACCTTGCTGTCTTGTGAGAATTTGTAGACTTCATCGTTTCTCATATATGTCAATAAACTACTCAAAACTACAAATGCTGATAAAAATCCTTCTCCACCTGAGTTTGTGCAGACTTGCTCCCAGCTTATGATTCGTTGTCTATTTTCTTCTATTTTGTAAAGCTTGACGTCCACGCTTCCTATTGATACTACTTCGTTGTATAGATTTTTAGTAGTTATGCTGCTTGAGATAGTTTCTTCTATGTTTTCGTTTTTGTCTAGCTTATTTAGGCAGCTTTCTGTCAAGGCTTCTAGTAGATTTTTTGTTTTTAGTCTGTACATTTC
>NZ_JALEXO010000214.1 GCF_022780145.1 Intestinibacter sp. | reverse complement strand
TTAACTGTCTACAAGGTTAGAGGTTGTAAAATTGCACTTAGACAGGAGGAGAGCAATTTAATTTTAGTGAAATAGGAGGATATATATATGGGTTTGACATATAAAAACTGTAAAATCAAATCTTTAAAGGATTCCTTTGATATCGAACGAAAAGAAGATTCCTACATCGTCGCACTTGCAGGAAACCCAAATACAGGAAAAAGTACGGTTTTTAATTATTTAACTGGATTAAAGCAACACACGGGAAATTGGCCTGGAAAAACTGTATCGACTGCTAGAGGAGAATTTACCTACAACAATATAAACTACGATTTAATCGATTTGCCTGGAACGTATTCTCTATTTGCACTTTCTCAAGAAGAAATAGTAGCACGTGATTTTATATGCTTTGGCGATGTAGATGCAGTCATAGTAGTCTGTGATGCTACCTGCCTTGAGAGAAACTTAAACTTAGTTTTTCAGGTTTTAGAATTAACTGATAAAGTCGTCTTATGCATTAATTTAATAGACGAAGCCGAGAAAAAATCTATTGAAATAGATAGACAAAAGCTAGAAAATTTACTAGGTATTCCAGTAGTTTTAACTAGCGCCAAAAATAAAATCGGAATGGATGAGCTTCAAGATAAATTACAGGAAACTGTCTTAAATAAAACATCCTCATATAAAAATCTAATAACGTATGGCGACGATATAGAAAATCTAGTAGATAGCTTTAAAGAAGAATTAGAAAGCACATTTCCTCAAATCAATCCTAGATGGCTGGGTCTTAGACTACTAGATGGAGACGAAAGCTTATTTTCTTCTTTAGATAAATACGTCGAAGGAGATTTTTCATCGATATTAGAAAATATAAAATCAAAAATACCTAAAGATATAGACAAGAAAAAAACAAGAGATGATTTTTCAAAAGTAAATTACGACTACGCTTCAAATCTATTTGAAGCTTCAGTATCTACAAAAAACAATAAAGAGGACTTCGACGATAAAATAGATTCAATAGTTACTTCAAAATACTTCGCTATACCTATTATGCTAATTATGCTTTCTGTTATTTTATGGATAACTATTTGCGGTGCAAATTATCCGTCTGAGCTTTTATCTAATATTTTATTCAGCATAGAACCAGGTATGTACAATTTTTTAATAAACTTAAACTTACCTATATGGATTTGCGAAATGATAGTATTTGGACTTTACAAGACATTTGCTTGGGTTGTATCTGTAATGCTTCCACCTATGGCTATCTTTTTTCCTTTGTTTACATTCTTAGAGGATCTAGGCTATCTACCTAGGATAGCATTTAACCTAGATCATTTATTTAAAAAATGTAAAACCCACGGAAAACAATGTCTCACTATGTGCATGGGATTTGGGTGCAATGCATGTGGTGTAATAGGATGCAGGATTATCGATTCTCCAAGAGAGAGATTAATCGCAATACTTACAAATACTTTTATGCCTTGTAACGGTAGATTTCCTACATTGATTGCAATATCTACTATATTTTTTACATCCGCTATAAGCAATTCTGTTTTGTCTAATATATCTACTGCTGTTTGCGTTACTTTAATAGTAGTTATAGGTATATTTATAACTCTATTAGTATCTTATTTACTATCTAAGACGATTCTCAAGGGCGAGAGCTCTACTTTCACTCTAGAGCTTCCTCCATATAGAGTCCCAAATATAGGAAGAATTATATACACTTCAATAATTGACAGAACTCTATTTGTACTCAGCCGAGCTGTAGTTGTCGCAATTCCAGCTGGAGTTTTAACGTGGATTTTAGCGAACACTTATATTGGAGATGCTACTATTTTAAACCATATAGCTTTATTTTTAGACCCAATAGGCAAATTTATAGGACTCGACGGATTTATACTACTAGCGTTTATATTAGGTATGCCGGCAAATGAAATCGTAATTCCAATTCTAATAATGTCTTATATGGCAACTGGTTCTATGACCGACTATGCAAGTTTAAAAGAATTAGGAGATTTACTTTCATCACATGGGTGGACTTATCTTACAGCACTTAATTTAATGCTGTTTAGTCTACTTCACTGGCCATGTACTACAACTCTACTTACTATAAAGAAGGAGACAAAGAGCGCTAAATGGACTCTAATTGGATTTATAATACCGACATCTATCGCTTTCTTAGTATGTAGTGCTACTAGAATATTATACGATATATTTGTTTTGATTATTTAAATGGGATTTTTTTATTAAGCTGTATCCATTAATACATAGCAGTGGTACAGCTTTTTAATGATTATTTTTGGTAAATACAGTACAATAATAATATAAATAAAAATGTTATTAGAGAGGATTTGATAAAATGAAGGAAGGTTTATTGATTATTGATGTTCAAAATGATTATTTTACTGGTGGCAAATGCGAGCTTTATCAATCAGAAAAAGCGCTAAATGCTATAAAAGAGTTGATAAAATACTTCAGAGAAAATAACTTACCATTTTTTTACATACAACATTTTGGACAAGAAAACTCAAGCTTTTTCGTCCCAAATACGGATGGAGTTAATATCCACGAGGAAATAAAACCTCTGCCTGATGAAAAAGTTATTCCTAAAAATTATCCTAACAGTTTTTTAAAAACAGATTTACAAGATGAATTAAAAAAAGAAGGTATAACAGATTTAGTCATTTGTGGAATGATGACACATATGTGCGTCGACACTACAACTAGAGCGGCAAGTGACTATGGATATAAAGTCACTCTTATATCAGATGCCTGTGCAACAAAAGATTTAGAGTGGGACGGAATAAAAATTCCAGCTGATGTCGTTCAAAATGTATATATGAGCTCATTAAATTCTACATTTGCCGATGTAGTCACAAATGAAGAATTTTTTAATAAAAAAAATTAAAAGCTTAATATATAAGTATGATCAAAAAAAGTGGGAGAATATCCCACTTTTTTAATTTAAATAGTTTACTTATAACTCTTAATAAAAATTCTTTAGTTGGTTTAACCTGCTTGGATGTCTTAATTTTCTTATCGCTTTAGC
This sequence comes from Intestinibacter sp., assembly GCF_022780145.1. Lineage (GTDB taxonomy): Bacteria > Bacillota > Clostridia > Peptostreptococcales > Peptostreptococcaceae > Intestinibacter. The sequence goes on along the minus strand of NZ_JALEXO010000214.1, from coordinate 4,609 downwards.
TTCAATTTGTCTTATTCTTTCTCTTGTAACTCCGAATACTTTTCCTATTTCTTCAAGAGTTTTAGGGTCATCATCATCAAGACCAAATCTCATTCTAATAACTCTTTGTTCTTGGTCACTAAGTCCAGTTAATAACTCATCAATTTTTTCTCTCAAATTATGTTGTTCTACTTCGTGCATAACTACATCTGAAAAATTAGCATCTGAAGGAATGAATTCTACTAAACTACTATCTTCGTCTTCTTTTATCGGTGTATCTAATGATACAATATTTTTGTCTCTTTTTAAGATATCTATAACCTTGTCGACCTCCATATCACAAACCTCAGCCAATTCCTCTAATGAAGGCTCTCTTTGTAATACATTTGCAAGCTCTTGTTTTTTTCTCTTTACAAAATTAATTCTTTGATGAAGGTGTACAGGTATTCTAATAGTATTTTCACAATCGTCTATATATCTTGTGATACTTTGTTTAATCCACCAAGTAGCATATGTACTAAATTTATACCCTTTAGTATAATCGTACTTTTCAACAGCTTTAATAAGTCCTATATTACCCGCTTGTATTAAATCAAGCATATCTACATTTTCTTTTCTATATTTTTTGGCTATACTTACAACCAATCTATAATTAGCATTAATGAAATCTTCCTTTGCTTCTGGTACGTCTTCGTTGACTTTTTTAGCCAATTCGACTTCTTCACCTGCAGATAGCATCTTGTACTCCTCAATCTCTTTTAAATACATTTTCATAGCGTTTGATGATCCTGAAGAATCTGCATGGACATAATTTTCGTAAGTATTTTCTTTTTTAGCCCCCATAATATAACCCCTTCTTTTACACATAGTTTATTCAATTATATATTTATTATATGTTTACAAATAAAAAAAATGTAATTCCATTTTAATTATTAATGATCATGACATCCACAATCACAATCGTGATCATGATGATCGTGGTCGTGACATCCACAGTCACAATCATGAGCATGTAACATTTCTTCCTCTTGTATTCTCTTTTCCATTTCGAAAAATTCCTTTTCCATTTGTTCGTATGTAGGAAGAGATGCTTCTGTATCGTATTCTTCTCCAGTCCAATCTGCATACATCATTTCATTTCCATTTGTCAATATCATTCTACCTGCTGTAGTTATATTATCCACATCCTCAAGGAAATCTATTTCTTTTTGTAATGCTTCTCCCTCCATTACAAAGTCTTCATCTACACATGTTACTATTAAAACTGGCACATAATAATCTTCACCATTTTCGTTTACCACAACATTTACAACTATGTCTAAAATACCTTCTGCACCTTCTTCAAATTCACTTAACGGTACATTTGTATCGATCATATCCTGAGGTACATATAAATCCTCCATAAGATATTTTAATACTCTTTCTTTAACAAATTCTTTTGACATTCTTTTCTCCTTTCTTTCTAAATATACAAAATTATTTGTTTTTTTGTTGTAAAATATATTATATTTCTATTCTATGATATAATAAATTCAATATTTTTTCAATCATATTTGTACTTATTTTTATATGATATGTAAAATTTTATTATATTTGTAAAGTTAAAACAAATAATTTATATTATTTAGCAAATTTATATATTAATTATAATTATAATCAAATTAAATGAAATCGATACTATACAAATACCCTTTAATTTTTATGTCTTTTTCTTAAAAATTCCTTAAAATAGAGATATTTTAAATTATTTATTATATAATCAATGTTACAAGATTGTAATCGTATTTATTTTAAAAAAATTATATATTATTAGTGTGAACAAATTTATAATTTTTAAAATTATATACTAAAAATTTAATAATACAAATTATGTATTGGGAGGAAACAATAATGAAAATCAAAAAGAAAATAATATCTATGTTGATGGCTACATGCCTAGTATTTTCTTCATTTGGTATGAGTAAATCTTTCGCTGATAGCTCAAAGGTAGTTACTATAGGTGTAAACAATTCACCTAAACAAAGACAAACTATATTAAATTACTTTGGAGTAAAAGAGGATGAAGTTCAAATTATAACTGTAAATAATCAAGAAGAAAGAGCTTATTTAGGAAATGTAGCTACAGAAGAACAGCTTGGAACTAAGACATATTCTTGTGCTTATGTTGAACCTACTGCTGAGGGAAGTGGTATAAATGTAAAAACAGCAAATATAACTTGGGTTACTTCTTCTATGGTTGCAAGTACTCTATCAACAGCTGGACTTACTGGCGCTAACTGTGTTATAGCTGCAGTATTCCCTGTAAGTGGGACAGGTGCTTTAACAGGTGTCATGAAGGCATTTGAAAGCGCTACAGGAGAAAAACTGGACGAGAACAAAAAAGAGCTAGCCTCTGAAGAATTGATAACTACAGGAGATTTAGGTGATGAAATAGGTCAAGACAAGGCAACTGGTATAGTAAACGACGTCAAAGCAGATATAATAAAAAACAATACACATGATGTCAATCAAATTGCAGATACAATAAACAATATAACAAATAATTACAATGTAAAATTGACAGATGCTCAAATTGACAAGATAATAGCTTTAATGGAAAAAATAGCTGCTCAAAATTACGATTACAATGAAATGAAGTCAACTTTAAATAATGTATCTGACGTTGTAAGTGACAACTTAAAAGAAGCTGGTGAAAATATAGATACTGGTGGAATAACAAATTTCTTCTCTAAAATAGGCGATTGGTTTAGCGGTTTATTCTCAGGCTCTGAAGACCTAGGTATATTAGGCGAAACTAATGATTCAATGCTAGATAAGCAAGTTATAATAGATGCTACAAATAAAGCTGCTGAAAACCTACCAACAAAAGAAGAAGCACAAGGCTTTTTCGATAAAATAATAAATTGGTTCAGTAATTTATTTAATTCATCAGATGATTCCGATGATAATAGCTCAGACGGGTCAAATGAAAACGACGACTCTAACGGTATAATCGGTACTGATGAAAACAGCACATTAGATCCAGAAATAGAGACTGATACAGAACACTTCGACAGCAAATAAACATAATTTATTTAATCAAAAGAGGGACTTAAAATAGATTTAACCTATCTTAAAGTCCCTTTTCTAATTGGCAAAAATAATCTTATTCTACATCAAAAATTTTATTCCAGCTTATCACCATAATTAAAATCAATAAAATTAAATATATTAAGCTAAATATATTTCCTAAACGAACTGCCACTAAATAGTGAATTAATGTAAAAATACCTACAAATACAGCTGATTTTATGACATTTATAAAGTTGGCAGCATTAGCTGAAACTGTATAATCCTGTGAAAAAGGAAGTATCTTTTCATTTATTCTAAATGTTCCCATAGAAATAAATATTGTCGATACAAATGCAATAAGTATATGTTTTAAAACTCCTAATTTAAATAAAAATAAATAAGGAATTCCTATTATTAAAAATATAGGTATAAATAATTTAATTATTATTACCTTAAACTCTGCACTATATACATTTTTTCTTTTTTCAATAGGTAAAACATCGTATATAAATGATGCTTCATATCCCTTTGAATATTTTAATAATAATATACAGTTTTGTATTATAATTATACCTACATAAATATATAAAAAGTTATTCGTACTGCTTAGAGAATTTATATATTCCATCATACTCATACTTCTGTCATAAGAAGTAAATAATATCACAAATGGCATCAAGGCAGCAGTTGCCAAAGTAGGATAAGCTCTTGTTTTGAAATCTCTATCTCTACTCAAATTATTATATATAAAATTAAAAAATGCTCTTTCCTCGTTATTTTTACATAAAACCTCGCTTAGCTTTAACGCAAATCCCTTTTTAGTTTTGCCCTTTTTATATGAAACTTGATTTAGCTTTTCTAGATTTCTTTCAAAGGCTGGAGTCAATTTAATATAAAGTAAAATCATCAAAATAGGTACGACTACAGCTAGTAAGGACATAACTATATATAAAGTTTCACTCTTTCCTTCAAAAACTACACTAAATAAAGAAGCAAACCACATAAAAGGTACAAATAAGCTATATATATGAGGTTTAAAATCAATTCCTCCAAAATCGCCACTAGTTATCATATAACACATAAGGAAAAACAATATCAGCATAATAACTTGAAATAAAGTCAGTACATCTTTTAATCGTTCACCTTTAAATATCTTTATCAAAATGTAATACAAAACAGATGTCAGCATAATAAGTAAAAAATCTGTCAAAATAATACATAAAACAAACATCAAACAAAAGCCTATACCATATGTAAATAAACTAGCAATAAGTGAAAATCCTCCTATAGCCAAGCTCAAAATCGAAATATATATTATTACATGGACCATTTTAGCCATACTCAAGGTCTTTTGTTTGACATCAGCTATACCTATTATATCCTTATCTGATGTATCTAAAATTACAGACGAAAAATCAGATATAAAAGATGTCAATAGCATAACTGATATAAATGCAAATATCATAGTCATCTTGACCATTACATCCATCTTGAAAAATAGCACTATAGATGAGAAAAATCCCATTACAAAATACAAAATAAGAGATTGTAAAAATGTATCCTTCCCTCCGTTAGACTC
>NZ_JALEXO010000211.1 GCF_022780145.1 Intestinibacter sp. | reverse complement strand
TCTAAAGGTGGATACGACCATTTCATGATAAAAGAAATATATGAACAACCAGAAGGTACTAAAAATACTCTAATGAGAAGATTAGACGAAAATGGTGAAATCAAATTAGACGATATAGATATAACTAAAGAACAATTAGACAAAATAAATAAAATCTATATAGTAGCTTGTGGTACTGCTTATAATGCAGGACTTGTTGGAGCTCATGCGGTACAAAGATTCTTAAAGGTTCCTGTAGTAACTGATATAGCTTCAGAATTCAGATACAGCGATCCATTTATAGATGAAAATACACTAGTTATATTAGCTAGTCAATCTGGTGAAACTGCTGATACACTTTCTGTTTTAAGAGAAGCTAAAGCAAAAGGAGCTACAGTTTTATCAATAGCTAACGTTGTTGGTTCTTCAATAGCTAGAGAATCTGACTACACATTATATACTTGGGCTGGTCCAGAAATAGCAGTTGCTTCTACAAAAGCTTACACTACTCAAATAGTAGCATTTATAATGATAGCTTTAGATTTTGCTTACAAAAAAGGCACTATAACTAAAGAAGAATACATGAACTATATAGAAGAATTAAAATTAATACCAGATCAAGTTGCAGAAGTTTTAAAATGCGAAGATCAAGTAAAAGAAATAGCAAAACAATTAGTAGACAAAAAAGACGTATTCTATCTAGGTAGAGGTCTTGACTACTCAACTGCAATGGAAGGTGCTTTAAAAATAAAAGAAATATCTTATACTCATGCTGAAGCATTTGCAGCTGGTGAATTAAAACATGGTACTATAGCTTTAATAGAAGAAGGAGTTCCAGTAGTAGTTTTAGCAACTCAACAAAACTTATTCGAAAAAATGTTATCTAACATGCAAGAAGTAAAAGCTAGAGGTGCTTATGTTATATCTGTAACAGAACAAGGAAATACTGAAGTAGAAAAATCTTCTGATGCAGTTATATACATCCCTAAAGTTGACAATATATTAGCTGGTATATTAAGTGTAATACCACTTCAATTATTAGCTTACTATGTTGCTAAAGACAGAGGATGCGATATAGATAAACCAAGAAACTTAGCTAAATCAGTTACAGTTGAATAGTTTGAAAGAATTTTAGTCAATTTAATAATATATAAAACTTAAAACCAAGGAGGTTTCTGAAATGAATTTTAGATTTATTTCGGGAATCTCTTTTTTTAATGAAAAAATTAAAAATTTTTTAAAAAATAATGTATAGAATTTTTTATGCTGACAATAATATAAATGTATTCCTCATAATATTCCCCCAATATTATAAATACGTAAAAAGGGTGTAATTCTAGTTCGGTTAGAATTACACCCTTTTGTTTTGAATTTAAATCTTTAAACTTTTGTTATATGGTTGTATTTGCAATTAGTAACATAATTTATTTTTTAATTTTATATTCATGACATATTCAATCCTTGTTTAAGATTAAATGGAAATTGAATAATCTGAAAATGTCACTATTTACAGCGACAGGAATAGGATTTCTTAAGATTGAAAATTAAGCTTAAAAATTGTAATATTAAATCATAAGGAACAGCAATAATAAAAAGCTCAAGAAAAAGAGCGAAATCAAAATCAAAGGCAATAATAAAAACTGAATAGTACACAACAAAAAAATTTAAAACTAGGAAAAATTTAAGGAGGAATTATCAATGAGTGAAGCAGCAGGAATCAAAACTCAAGTACAAAAATTAGGTAGAGCCCTAAGTGGTATGGTTATGCCAAACATAGGAGCATTTATCGCATGGGGATTTATAACAGCATTATTTATAGAAGCTGGATGGCTTCCAAATGCTAGATTAGCAGAAATGGTAACACCAATGCTAAAATATGTTTTACCAGTATTAATAGGTTACACTGGTGGTAAAATGATAGCAGGTGACAGAGGTTCAGTAATCGGTGCAATAGCTACAGTAGGTATAGTAGTTGGTGCAGGAGATACAACAATGTTAATCGGTGGTATGATAATGGGTCCACTTGGTGGATGGGTAATCAAAAAATTCGATGAATTAGTAGATGGAAAAATACCATCAGGATTTGAAATGTTAGTAAACAACTTCTCAGTTGGTATATTAGGATTAATATTAGCAATCATCGGATTCTATGCAATAGGACCAGTTGTAATAGCAGTAACATCAGTATTACAAGCAGGTGTTGAATTCTTAGTTAGCAAGAACTTAATATTCTTAACTTCATTATTCATAGAACCAGCAAAAGTATTATTCTTAAATAACGCAATAAACCATGGTATATTATCACCTTTAGGTATAGAACAAGCTAAAGAACTTGGATCTTCAATAATGTTCTTATTAGAAGCTAACCCAGGACCAGGACTTGGAGTATTATTAGCATATTGCTTATTTGGAAAAGGTGCAAGTAAAGAATCTGCTCCAGGTGCAGTAATAATCCACTTCTTAGGTGGTATACATGAAATATACTTCCCATACATATTAATGAACCCAGCATTAATATTAGCAGTAATGGCTGGTGGAGCTTGCGGTGTATTAACATTCTCAGTATTAGGAGCTGGATTAGTAGCAGCAGCATCTCCAGGTAGTATAATAGCAATATTAGCAATGACAGCAAAAGGTAAATATTTTGCAGTAATATCAGGTGTAGTAGTTGCAACAGTAGTATCATTCTTAATATCTTCAATATTTGTAAAAAGAGCAGCAACTAGAGACGGAGAACAAGATTTAGAAGCAGCACAAGCTCAAATGAAAGATATGAAAGCTAAATCTAAAAATCAAAAAGTAGAAGTAGCAGCTGAAACTAAAGAAGTAGCAGTAGCAGATATCAAAAAAATAATATTCGCATGTGATGCAGGAATGGGATCAAGTGCAATGGGTGCAGCAAGATTCAAAGCAAGAATCAAAGACTTAGGCTTAGGAATAGAAGTAGCAGCGGCGCCAGTAGACAATGTTCCAGAAGATGCACAAATAATAGTAACACACGAATCATTAGCAGAAAGAGCAAAAGCTAAATATGATAATGTGGAAATAATAGAAATCAAAAACTTCTTAAAAGACGAAAATATAGAAGGTTTATACAATAGATTAGCTAACGGTGGTTCAGCAGAAGTAGCAGCAACAGCTGAAACTAAAGAAATAGCTAAATCAGATATCAAAAAAATAATATTCGCATGTGATGCAGGAATGGGATCAAGTGCAATGGGTGCAGCAAGATTCAAAGCAAGAATCAAAGATTTAGACTTAGGAATAGAAGTAGCAGCAGCACCAGTAGATAACGTACCAGCAGACGCACAAATAATAGTAACACATGAATCATTAGCACAAAGAGCAAGAGATAAATACGATAATGTAGAAATAATAGAAATCAAGAATTTCTTAAAAGATGAAAATATAGAAGGTTTATACAATAGATTAGCTAAATAATAAAAAGTACAAAACCATAATAAACTCCCCTAGCTGTGGCAGTAGATGCCACAGCTTATTTTTTATATATAACTTGATGACTATAAAAATGTCATCAATATAAGTTTTAAAAATATCTATGACATATATCTAAAATATGTCATAATCTTTAGTGACATTACAGTAATATCAATGAATTGATAGGACAAATACATTTTGCTAAAATTAAAGTATAAAAGATAAGCAAATTAAAATGTCACTAAAAAGGGAGATAAAATGAAAAGAAAAAAGATTAGCTCAAGGCAGAAAGAAATCATTTTGATGCTGGCACAGAATCCTTCAAATAAACCAATAACTATCTCAGAAGTGGCACAAGAATTAAACATAAGTACAAGAACAGTACTGAGGGATATGTCGAGCATAGAAAACTGGTTGGATGAAAATGATTTTAAATTTGTAAAAAAACCAGGTGTAGGGATCTATTTAGATGAGACGTTAGATAGTAAGCAGTTTATAATAGAGCTTCTACAAGAAGAAAAAATTGAAAAAAGTTACACTAAAGAAGAAAGAAAAAGATTTATCTTATCAAATCTTTTAACATCTTCGGAGCCAATTAAATCATACTACTTCTACAAGTCGTTAAAGATTTCAGAAGGAACTTTAAACAACGACTTTGTAGATATAGAAGCATGGTTAGATAAGTTTTCTATCAAGCTTATAAGAAAGCCAGGAACAGGAATTTACATTGAAGGTTCAGAAAAAGATATAAGAAGTGCTCAAGTAAATCTTATATACAACTCTTGTGAAGAACAAGAACTTATGAACATGGTAAAAAATGTAGGCAATAATATTCAAAACAGCAGTGTTATAGAAATTTCCAGTGAAAATAGACTTTTGAACTTAATCGACAAGTCGATTATAAAAAAAGTAGAAAACTCTCTATCTGAAGTAATTAAAGAGATAAATTTAAAAATCTCAGATAGCTCGTTTATTGGATTGGTGGTTCATATATCTCTGGCAGTACAAAGATTGAAAAATGGAGAGAGAATCTCTATGGAGGAAGATGTTTTAAATGAGCTTAAGTGTATAGACCAATTTAAAATAGCGACAAAAATAGCAGAAAAAATAGGCAAGGAATTCGACATAAATGTGCCTATTGAAGAAATAGGATATATAACGATGCATCTTAGAGGATCTAAAATGAGATTAGAAACAAAGGATCATAATTTTACTTTAGATGATGTAGAGTTGATGAATATTTCAAAGCAGTTAATTGAATTAGCAGAAGATGAATTCAAGCTTGATTTTAGCAAAGATACAAGATTGCTAAATGATTTAGTAAATCATCTCGGACCATCGCTTTGCAGGATTAAGATGGGAATGGACATAAGAAATCCACTTCTAGAACAAATCAAAACAGAATACAAAGATGTTTACGATGGAGTAGCTAATATCATATATATAATAAAAGAAAAATTAGATATCGATGAAATTCCAGAATCAGAGATAGCGTACTTGGCGATGCATTTTGGATCTTCTATGGAGAGAAATTTGATGGAGGATGTTGAAGTAAAAGCCGTAGCATGTTGTCCGACTGGTATAGGAACTTCTAGATTTCTAATGACAAAACTACATAAGAAATTCTCGAATTTGAATATGGTAGATACAATATCAGCTATTAATATAGATGATGAAGATCTAAAACAACAGGGAATAGATTTAATTATTTCTACAGTAGAGATAGATTCATCTATAAAGAGTGTAGTTGTAAATCCACTTTTAAATTTAGAGGATGTCACAAAGATTAGACATGAGTTGAAAAATATAGCAAAAAATAAAGTTTTTAAAAATGATATAAGGGCAGAAGAACTAGAAAATAAAAAACAAAAAAATCTAGTCGACAAAAATGAAGTAATGGACTTTATGACGATGAGTGGAAATTTAGTTGAATTTTTCAAACTGCTAGAAGTACATGAAGATGTAGATTGTGACGATATAGAAGAGCTTGTCAACTATAGCAGCTTCATATTTGCAAATGACAGCAAATCGGCATTAAAAATTCAGAGAGACTTAAAGAGGAGAATAAATATTTCTACTCCATTTGTAGATGGAATAGAAATAGCCTTACTTCATTGTATGACAGAAGAAGTAAAAAACATAAGATATGCATCTATTAGATTAACAAAAGAAGTTATGATAGATGAAGAAAACAAAACAAGATATGCACTTCTTATGTTAATACCAAAAGAAGCTAAAGCTTATCAAAGAGAGCTTTTGAGCAAGATAAGTGAGAATTTGATAGAAAATGATAATTTTGTAAATTGTATCAAATATGGAAATAAAGAAGAGATCAAAGAGAATTTTAAATCCATAGTGTTGGATTTTTATATCAATAAAATGAAAGTAATATCACAAAAAATAGATTAAGAGGTATATAGGAGGAATTTGTAATGAGTAATATATTAACAAAAGAAAACATAGTATTAGGATTAGATTCAGTATCAAGAGATGAAAGTATAGTTTTAGCTGGTAAAAAATTAGTTGAAAGAGGATACGTTAACGAAGGTTATGTAGATGCAATGTTAGAAAGAGAAAAAACTATGAGTACTAACATGGGATTAGGATTTGCTATACCACATGGTGTTAACGAAGCTAAAAAAGAAATCAAAGAATCAGGAATAGTAATACTACAATTCCCTAATGGTGTAGAATACGGAGATAGCGTAGTTTACTTAGTTATAGGAATAGCTGGTAAAGGAAATGAACATCTAGATATATTATCAAAAATAGCAATATCTTTAGATGATGAATTAGTAGAAAAATTAAAAGATTCAACAGATGTACAAGATTTCTTAGATATATTTGCTGACTAATTATAAATTATAAAAAGAAGTATTATAGATGACGGAGGGAATTATAACATGAAGAAAGCAATACAATTTGGAGCAGGTAATATAGGTAGAGGTTTCATAGGGGGATTATTATCTAACTCAGGATACCATGTAGTATTCGCTGATGTAAACGAAACTATATTAAATGGAATAAACAACGAAAAACAATATAAAATACTTGTAAAAGACGTAGAATGTTTTGATCAAACTATAACTAACATAAGTGCAGTTTCATCAATAACTGACGATATAATAAAAGAAATAGAAGAAGCTGAAATAATAACTACAGCAGTTGGGCCATTAATATTAAAAAGAATAGCACCAACAATAGCTAAAGGTATACAAGCTAGAAAAAATGACGGAAACAAAAACTACTTAAACATAATAGCTTGTGAAAATGCAGTAGGAGCAACAGCTATATTAAAGGAAGAAGTTTTAAAATGCTTAAATGAAGAAGAAGTAGCATACCTAGAAGAATATGTAGGATTCCCTAACTGCTCAGTAGATAGAATAGTACCACCATGTACTAATGAAAATCCTCTAGATGTTACAGTAGAAAACTTTTATGAATGGAATGTTGAAGAAGCTAAAATAAAAGGTGAAATACCACAAATAGAAGGTATGAACTTGGTTGGAGATCTTATAGCTTATGTTGAACGTAAATTATTCACATTAAACACTGGACATGCTATAACTGCTTATCTTGGAACTCTTAAAGGATATAAAACAATAGATGAAGCTATAAAAGACGAAGAAATAGCAACTATAGTAAAAGCTGCTATGCAAGAAAGTGGTCAAGGATTAGTTAAAAAACATGGATTAGACTTAGAAGCTCATTATAAATACATAGACAAAATATTAAATAGATTTAAAAATCCATACTTAAACGACGATGTTAAGAGAGTTGGTAGAGAACCACTTAGAAAATTAAGTGCAAAAGACAGATTAGTAAATCCATTAATGACAGCAAAATCTTATGGAATATCTGTAGATAACCTAATAATAGGTGTAGGTGCAGCACTTCACTATAATAATGAAGAAGATGCACAAAGCGTTGAATTACAACAAACAATCAAAGATCTAGGTGTTAAAGAAGCTGTTAAGAAAATATCAGCAATAGAAGATGAAGAATTATTAAATGCTATAGAAAAATCATACAATGATTTAGCAAAATAGTATTTAAGTAAGTTATATTTATTAATATAAAAACTGTTCGTATTCTGAACTGTATCCTATAGAATGGATATAGCATTATACGGACAGTTTTTTTAACATTTACAGAAATGTATAAATTTTTATAAATGTTTAAATTAATATATATGTTTAAAACCTCTTAAAATTGTAGATACTTAAATAGAGCAAACTTTGAGGGGGATTAAATATGAAAAAAACAATAATATGTTTCTTATTGATGACTTTATTTAGTGCTATTATAGCTTACGGTCAGGTAGAACAAACAGATTGGATAGATCAATTTGTAAATAGCTTTGAATTATCTGATTCAAATTTTAAATTTTATAACATAAAATCTAGCGTATTAATAGAAGAGGATTTAGATATAAAAGAATTAGAAAATATATGTGTAGAAATAGCAAAAAATTTAAATATAGATACAAGTAAAATGAACGTAAAGATAGATGAAAGGAAAGTATATGTAAATTATAATGACGAAAATACGAGTATTTCAGTCATTGCGTACCAAAAAAGTTCAAAAGAATCATATATAATAGTTGACATATTAAATAATAAAGTATATAAAAATATAGAGAATATTTATCTAAGATTAGAAAATGAACTAAAGAAATACTCCAGCAACGTAGAAATTAATATTTGTATAGCTGGAGAATATACAAAAAAATTACAAAAAAGCAAAATTAATGATATTTTACAAAAAATGTTATATAATATGTATGCTAAAGAAATTGTAAAGATAGAAGATGAAAACTTTTTATCAGTTAATGCATATAGTAAATTATTAAAAGAAAATAACTTGAAATGTTTAGATAGAGAAATGAACTTGAATATAGGAATTAGGTATAGCGAAATTGACAATAAAACGATGATATATATGGCTACACCTATAATAAAAATAGATTATTAGAATTGAGGAGAGACATATTTATGGCTAAAATAATAGTGAAAAAAAGTGAACCACTTAGAGGTAGTGTTAAAATAGATGGAGCAAAAAATGCAGTATTACCAATAATAGCTGCTACATTATTAGTAAAAGGTAAATCAATATTACATGAAGTTCCAGATTTAACTGACGTACATGTAATATCAGATTTAATAAGACATTTAGGAGCAGAAGTTGAATACAAAGACAATACATTAACAGTAGACGCAAGTAATTTAACTACTTGTGAAGCACCATACGAACTTGTAAGAAAGATGAGAGCATCTTTCTTTGTTATGGGACCATTACTTGCGAGATTTAACCAAACAAAAATATCAATGCCAGGGGGATGTTCAATAGGAACTAGACCAATAGACTTACATCTAAAAGGATTTAAGGCTCTTGGGGCAGAGGTAACAATGGATCATGGGTTTGTGGAAGCTAAAGCAGATAAATTAGTAGGATCTAAGTTATACTTAGACTTCCCATCTGTTGGAGCAACTGAAAATATAATGATGGCTGCAGTTCTTGCAGAAGGAACTACTATAATAGAAAATGCAGCAGAAGAACCTGAAATAGTAGACTTAGCAAACTTCTTAAACGAAATGGGAGCTAATGTCAAAGGTGCAGGTACAAATACAATAAAAATAAAAGGTGTAAAAGAATTACAAGGAACAGAACACGATGTTATACCAGACAGAATAGAAGCTGCAACTTACATGGTTGCTGCAGCTATGACAAAGGGTGACATAACAGTAGAAAATGTACTAATTGAGCATTTAAAACCAGTAACTGCTAAATTAATAGAAGCAGGCTGTGAAGTAATAGAAATGGACAATGCTATAAGAGTAATTGGGCCAGAAAAGATAAAAGCAGTAGACGTAAAAACTCTACCACATCCAGGATTCCCTACAGATGTTCAAGCACAATTTATGGCTATGCTTACAGTTGCTAGAGGAACTGGAGTTGTAATAGAAACAGTATTCGAAAATAGATTTATGCACGTCGCAGAATTCAATAGAATGGGTGCAAATATTAAAATCGAAGGAAGAACAGCTATAGTTAAGGGTGTAGATCATCTTTACGGTGCAAGTGTTAACGCAACTGACTTAAGAGCAGGGGCAGCGCTTATACTATGTGGACTTATAGCTGAAGGAGAAACAGAAATAGGCAAGATATACCACATTCAAAGAGGGTATGTTGACATAGATAAGAAAATTAGAGCGTTAGGCGGAAATATAGAAATAGTAGAAGACTAATAGGGTAATAAATAATAGGGTTTTTTCATATATTTATGGAAGATAGTAAATCTATGGAGGCATTAATTATATGAAAAAACCTGTGGTTCTATTGGCAGGGATCGCAATTTTTTGCATAATAATTCCTGTTTTAATTAGTGTGCTCTTTTATGGAAATCAAAATGATGATTTATCTATTGATAAAATAGATAAGCCAGAGAAATCTCCTTATGAAAAAGTAGATTCTCAAAGTCCCACTATAAGTGTGTACAATTCCAAGACAGGTAAAGTACAAAATATGGATATAGAGACTTTTTTATATGGAGTGCTGTCTATGGAGATGTCTTCTGAGTTTTCAGAAGAAGCATTAAAAGCACAAGCAGTAGCTGCTAGGACATATATTATTTACAAAATGGAAAATAATATGAAGGCAGGACATAAAGGAGCGGATATATGTACTGATTATAATCACTGTCAGGCATATGCATCTTATGAAGAGTTAAAAGAACAAAAGGGCGATAAATGGATAAGAGAATCTTATCCTATCATAAAACAAGCTGTAGATGACACTAAGGGACAGATATTAACTTACAACGATAAAGCAATACTACCACTATATTTTTCCACATCTAGCGGTATGACTGAAAATAGTGAAGATGTATTTATGACAAACTATCCCTATCTAAAATCAGTGAGCAGTCCTTATGAAGAAAATTCACCAAAATATTATACTGAAAGCGTAATTGATATAAGTAGATTTATCGACATATTAAAAAATAAATACGGCGATATTTCTATATCAAAAAATGATTTAAAGAATAAGATAAAAATAATAGACAGAACTACTGCGGGATCGGTCAAGTCCATTCAAATAGGAAATAAACAGCTGACAGGCAGAGATATCAGAAGTATTTTTGATTTAAACTCATCTAACTTCGATATATCCTTTGCGGAAGATATTGTTGTTTTTAAAGTAAAAGGATACGGTCATGGAGTAGGTATGAGCCAATGGGGTGCTGAAGGTATGGCGAATAATTCATATACATATGATGAGATATTGTTTCATTATTATACAAATACTGATATAAAAGATATGTATTAATGATATTATTTAGAAGTATCAAATTTAATACATAAAAAATCTAAAAAATTTTTCATACATAAGCATAAAAATTGAAAAGCAGTCAATAATCTAAATGTATTATTAATATATTTGGAGGTACAGTATGAAAAAGAAATTATTAGAAAAAGATATATTTTATCTATCTTTATTTATATGTATTTGTCTTATAGCATTTGGTGGAATTTTATTTACAAATAAAAACTTAAATAAATTAGTATCAAATAAAAATACAATCAACAAAGATGATGAAATAAATTTAGTAAAAGATGATGATAAGACTGTTGCTACATCGACAGGATCTAATCAAAATCTACAACAAGCAAAAGACAAAAAAGAAAAAGAAGCCAAAAGTGAATCTAAGATGAGTTATATAGGAGATGGTATACTTAGAGAATACTCTGATACTATGCCTACTTACTCAAAGACATTAGATGTTTGGGAGATTCATAAAGGATTAGATGTTTCAGCGCAAGAAGGCTCTGAGATAAAATCAATACTAGATGGAAAAGTCGTATCTGTGTACTCAGATGATAAATATGGAACAAGTATAGAATTATCTTACAATGATGACTTGAAGGTAATTTATTCTGGAATACAAGAAAATGTATCGCTGAAAAAGGGAGATACAGTTAAAGAAGGCGACTGTATAGGATATGTAGGTAATACGACGAATGTTGAAAATGAAGACGGAACACATGTACATATAGAAGCCTATAAGAAAAATGTAGCTATAAATCCACTGAGTTTATTAGAATAAAGTTTATATAACAGGAGACTTTTCGCAAAAATTGAATAGTCTCCTGTTATATTTTTTGTTTTTCTTTCATATATATCTATAGGACTGATGGTGAGGAGGGGAGATCTTGAAGTCTCATATAGAAAAAAGGGCGGTCATTATTGCCCAATATATATTAGAAAAACAAACAACTGTAAGACAAACAGCCAAGGTTTTTGGAGTTAGTAAAAGTACTGTCCACAAAGATGTAACTGAACGATTAGAAGAAGTTTATCCGTCATTAGCTAGTCAAGTAAAATTAGTCTTAGAAAAGAATAAATCAGAGAGACACATACGAGGAGGTATGGCTACAAAACTAAAATATCAGCAACAAAAAAAGATGTAGGATAACCTACATTTTTTTCTTGACTAACGCTATATTTTTGCCTATATTGTAGAATAGGAGTATTTATGATAACTAACAATTTGAATTAAGTATAAATAATAAAGGTAAAAGAAGGAGTGAAAAAAATGGCAACAGGAGCGGATATAGGTATAGATTTAGGTACAGCCAATGTATTAATATATGTAAGTGAAAAGGGAATAGTTTTAGAAGAGCCGTCAGTAGTGGCTATAGATAATAAATTAAATACTGTTTTGGCAGTAGGTACAGAAGCTAGAAGAATGATAGGTAGAACACCTTCACATATAGATGTTATAAGACCATTAAAGGATGGGGTTATATCAAATTATGAAATAACAGAAAAGATGTTATCTTATTTTATTGAAAAAATAGTAGAGAAAAAGGGGTTTGGAAGATTTGTAATGCCAAGAATAATGGTCTGTGTACCAACAGGTGTTACTGAAGTGGAAAAAAGAGCTGTAGAAGATGCCACAAGAAAAGCTGGGGCTAGAGAAGTTTATATCATAGAAGAACCTATAGCAGCAGCAATAGGTGCTGGAATAGACATATCTCAACCTAATGGAAATATGGTAATAGATATCGGTGGAGGAACTACTGATATAGCAGTAATATCATTAGGAGGATCTGTTGTAAGTGATTCTATTAAACTAGGTGGAGACAAGTTTGACCAAGCAATTATAAAATACATAAAAAAAGAATATAACGTATTAATAGGTGAAAGAAGTGCAGAAAAATTAAAAATAGAAATAGGAACTGCTATAAAAGAGGACGAACCAAGAACTATGAATATAAGCGGAAGAAATCTAGTCAAAGGACTTCCTGTTACCATAAATGTTAGTTCTACAGAAATACTAGAAGCACTTAATGATTGTATAGAACAAATAGTAGTAGCAACTAAAAATCTATTAGAAAAAACACCACCAGAATTAGCCGCAGATATAAGTGATACTGGAATAATAATGACAGGTGGAGGAGCTATGCTAAGAGGATTAGGAAAGAGAATAGAAGACAGCACAGGTATAAAAGTAATTTTGGCTAATGATCCGCTTTCTTGTGTTGCTAAGGGTACTGGATTATCTCTAGGCTCACTTGATTTATTAGAAACTGGTGGAAGCTTTAAGAAATAATATACATAAGTAATTGTTATTTAAAATTATAGATGTTAGATATATAAAAAGTAGCTATTTTAAAATGATAAATTATTAAATAGCTACTTTTTTAATATAAAATAAATTTTCATATGAGATATATTTATTAGGTCGCTAGAAGTAGAGATAGGGCAATAGTTTCCGCTAGCTCTAAAATAAAATGAAGCCTTATATTGTTGAAAGAAAATCGGTTGGTCTCATCTATTTTATCTACAATACCGACAATAGAGTAGTTGCCTACTTGGGGCAGCTTCTTGCCTACTCCCTTGCCAGGAAGGATAGGCCCCTCTCTGATTTGTATATTACCTATATTATTAGTGGAACCTAGGCAGGCATCTATGGCTAAAAATTGGCTTGAGGAATGTTTCTTTTTTATGTTTTCCATAGATTCATATATATTTAAAGCGTGAATAGGATTATCCAATGTACCGTAGACAGGGTATTTAAAATCGCTATTTTTGAGCATAGTGCCTACTAGAGGCCCAAGTGCATCTCCAATAGCACGGTCTGTTCCTATACAAATTACTACAGTATTATCAGAGATTATATTTTTAAGAATACTACTTAGTATATGGGTAACATCTTCTCTTTTATAGTTTATTTTGGCTAAATACATAGGAACTCCTCCCTTCTAGATAATATATGAATTTAACTCGATAAATAACACTATTTTTAAAATAGTCGCAAAGTTAGTATATTTAATAATATGAATTAAAATAAGCAAATGTGACTACAAAAGTACTTGACAAGATAAAACAAAAAAGGTATCATTGAAATTGTTAAAAATTTAAATAAAAATTTCTTGATTACCTTATCAAGAGAGGCTGAGGGACAGGCCCTATGACGCCCAGCAACCACTTCATGAAGGAGGAAGGTGCTAAATCCTGCTAGAGAGAGTTCTAGAAAGATGAGGTCGCGTATTTTAGAATGCAATAACCTCTTCTTGTGAAGAGGCTTTTTTAATGTATAGGGCATTATATAAAAGTTTCTTATATAAATTAAATGAATAGAGTTTAGAATTTTAATAAAGAATATTAATAGTTTAAGGAGGAAATGAAATGGCAAGACATTTATTTACGTCAGAATCAGTTACTGAAGGTCATCCAGATAAAATGTGTGACCAAATATCAGATGCGATATTAGATGCATTATTAGAAAAAGATCCACAATCAAGAGTTGCTTGTGAAACAGTTACTACAACAGGATTAGTATTAGTTGCAGGAGAAATAAGTACATCAGCTTACGTTGATATTCCAAAAATAGTTAGAGAAACAGTAGAAGGAATCGGATATACTAGAGCTAAATTTGGATTTGACTGCAATACTTGTGCAGTATTAACTGCTATAGACGAACAATCAGGAGACATCGCTATGGGTGTTGATGAAGGTCTAGAAAGTAAATCTGGAGAACAAACAGAAGAAGAAATAGAAAAAGTTGGTGCTGGGGACCAAGGTATAATGTTCGGTTTCGCTTGTAATGAAACAGAAGAATTAATGCCACTTCCAATATCTCTAGCTCACAAATTAGCTAGAAGATTAACAGAAGTTAGAAAATCTGGATTATTAGACTACTTAAGACCAGATGGAAAAACTCAAGTAACAGTTGAATACGAAGATGACAAACCAGTTAGAGTTCATACAGTATTAATATCTGCTCAACATAGTGAAAATGTCGACAATGAAACTATAAGAAGAGATTTAATCGAACACGTTATAAAAGCTGTTATACCTGCAGAATTATTAGATGACGAAACTATATACTACATCAACCCAACAGGAAGATTCGTTATAGGTGGACCACAAGGAGATAGTGGACTTACAGGAAGAAAAATAATCATAGATACTTACGGTGGATACTCTAGACACGGTGGTGGAGCATTCTCCGGAAAAGATCCAACAAAGGTTGACAGATCTGCTGCTTATGCTGCTAGATACGTAGCTAAGAACATAGTTGCTGCTGGACTTGCAGACAAGTGTGAAATAGAATTATCTTATGCTATAGGTGTTGCTAGACCATTATCAATACTTGTAGATACTTTCGGAACTGGAAAAGTTTCTAATGAAAAATTAGTAGAATTAGTAGAAAAGAACTTCGACTTAAGACCAGGTGCAATAATAAGAGACCTTGACTTAAGAAGACCTATCTACAAACAAGTTGCAGCTTACGGACACTTCGGTAGAACTGATATAGATTTACCATGGGAAAGAACTGACAAAGCTGAAGCTTTAAAAGCACAAGCTAATGCTTAGACTTTAATTTATGATATAAAAAATAAGAATATAAAGGGACCTTGTATTATAATATATGCAAGGTCTTTTGTTGTTTTGGGTAGAATAGTAAAAAGAAAGTATTTTATTAGGAGTGTTATATTATGGAAAAATTAGAAGGTATGATAAGTGATATAGTTTTTAAAAATGAGGAAAATGGCTATACGATAGCTTATCTCGCAAATGAAGATGAGGAAGTCGCAATTGTTGGTTGCATGCCGACTTTGTCTGTGGGAGAGAGTATAGAGGTCGAGGGCAAATGGGTCACTCATAAAATTTACGGTTCACAATTTGAGGTAAGTAAATTTATGCCTATAACGCCGTCGTCTTTGGAGGGAATTTACGCTTATTTATCTTCTGGTATGATTCATGGTATAGGAGAGAAGATGGCGCTTAGGATTATAGATAAGTTTGGAGTCGATACTCTAGATGTGATTCAAAATACTCCTGAGAGATTAAAGGAAGTAGAAGGCATAGGCGCGAAGAAAATTAAGCAGATAACTGAGAGCTATGAAGAAAATAGAGAGCTCAGAAATATAATTATGCAGTTGTCTCCATATGGGATAACTCCTAATTTATGTCTTAAAATTTATAAAAAATACAAGGAAAAGTCACTCGATGTGATAAATAAAAATCCTTATAAGCTTGCCGAGGATATAAGAGGGATTGGATTTAAGGTGGCGGATGATATCGCCAAAAAGCTTGGAATCGATAAGTATTCTAGAGATAGGATTTTTCAGGGGATTTTATATACCTTAAATCAGAGTACGGCAAATGGAAATACATATTTGCCTATTAATGTGTTGGTTCAAAACGCAGTTAAGGTACTTGAAGTCGAACCTAAGTACATAAAAGAAGCAGTTATGGATTTGGCTTATACTCAAAAGGTACATGTTGAGAGAAACCAAAATGATATAAATGTTTATCTAATGCCGTATTTTATGGCGGAAAATGGTGTTTGTAAAGAGATTATAAGACTTTCGCAGGCTGAATTTAAGGATTTGAATATAGACATAGACGAGGAGATAAGAAGTATAGAGAGAGAAGACGATATAGCCCTAGCTCAAAACCAAATTCAAGCTGTTAAAGAAGCTGTGGAGGAAGGAGTTGTCATAATAACTGGAGGTCCCGGGACAGGTAAGACTACTACAATCAATACAATCATCAAAGTATTTGAAAATAATGGTCAAAAAGTCGTTCTAGCAGCTCCTACAGGTCGTGCAGCGAAGAGAATGAGTGAAACCTCAAATAAGGAGGCTAAAACGATTCACAGGCTTTTAGAAATGGGATTTTCGATGGATAGTGACGAGCTTATGTTCATGAAAAATGAGGACGATCCTATAGATGCAGACGTTGTTATATTAGATGAGGTCTCTATGGTTGATATTGTGCTTATGTATAACCTATTGAGAGCTATAAAATCTGGAACGAGACTTCTATTAGTTGGAGATAGTGATCAATTGCCTTCTGTCGGTGCTGGAAATGTGCTTAAGGATTTAATCGATTCTGAAGTTATAAATACAGTTAGACTCAACGAGATATTCAGACAGGCTAGAGAAAGTATGATAGTAGTAAATGCCCACAGAATCAACAAAGGAGAACCTTTAAAATTAAATGCAAAGGGCAAAGATTTCTTTTTTATAAGAAAAGAAACGCAAGACGAAATACTAGACGAGATAATGGGATTAGTGAGCCAGAGACTTCCGAAATACTACGGTGTAGATAAACTAAAAGACATACAAGTTTTATCACCTATGAGAAAAGGAACTTTAGGCGTAAATAATTTAAATATAGAGCTACAAAAATGTCTGAATCCTCCAGCGAAATTTAAAACAGAAGAGGTCTTCACAAAGAGGACATTCAGAGTTGGGGACAAGGTTATGCAGATTAAAAACAATTATACTAAAAAATGGAAAACAGAAGACGGAACTAACAGCGGACATGGTATATATAATGGAGATATTGGTTATATTTACTATATAGACAAGGAGAAAAAGGAGATCTTCGTTATATTCGATGGTATGAAGATAGTCAGCTATAAGCACGATGAGCTAGACGAGTTAGACCATAGCTTCTGCACGACTATTCATAAGAGCCAAGGGAGTGAGTTTCCGATAGTCGTGATTCCTATGACATGGGCACCGCCGATGCTATTGAGTAGGAACCTGCTTTATACAGCTGTTACACGTGCTAAGAAACAAGTTGTGCTGGTCGGTGATGTGAAGTACTTAGAGTTTATGATTAAAAACAATCGAATAAACGACAGATATTCAAATTTAGCAGTTAAGTTGAATAAATTTAAAAAAGAAGGTCTGTTAGTCGATGAAAATAAATATACCCAAGGTGAATTTTAGTGTAGTAGATATTTTAAAAATCAAATTCAAAGAAATAAAGGATTTATTGCTAGATTTTATATACCCTAAAAACATAACGTGTATAATTTGCGATAATCCGATAAAACTCACACATACATATTCGATATGTAAGGATTGTTTTAAGGAGTTGAATTTCTTAAAGGATGCGTGCTTAAAATGTGGAAAGCCGATAATAAACCACAATCTAGAGTACGAAGATATTGCTACATGTGCATATTGCGCTAAAAAGGGATTTTACTTCGATAGAGCGATATCGTGTATAGAGTACAACAGTATAAGCAAGAAGATGATACTTGATTTTAAATACAAAAATAAAACTTATTTTTGCAGATATGTTGCACAGATTATGAGCGAGAAAATGGAGCTTGAGAATCTACAAGCCGACTATATATTATTTGTTCCATTGCATAAGAAACGTATGAGACAGAGGGGATTTAATCAGTCTCAGAAGATAGCAGAGGATTTGAGTGATATAACGGGGATTCCTGTTTTGAATTGCATTTACCGCAAGAAAAACACTAGAAGGCTCTATAAGTTGAATTTTAAGGAACGCAAAGAGGAGCTTAAAAATTCATTTTGCATAAAGGACGATGATAATTTGCTTAAAAATAAAGATGTAATTGTAGTCGACGACATATTTACAACTGGCTCAACGGCGAATGAAATATCTAAAATGCTCAGATTATCATGTGTAAACAAAATAACTATAATGACATTGCTCACAAGAAGTGTGGATCCATACATACCGTTTACTGAAAATAATTAAAATATATGTGATAAGAAATTGTTTGTAATAGAACTAAATAATTCTATTGACAGAATTAAAATAAGATATTAAAATAAATGAGTGATTATTCAGGTCTGTGGTTGAAAGTCCAAGCCAGTCGCAGGCAAAGGGATCCACGTAAGTCAATCCTAAAAGCGGGGTTGATGATCATGGTGCGGCTTAGAAGTAAGACCTACCGATAACCCAAAAAAATCTAAATCGAGACGGCTAGTAGTGCGGCAAACCCAGAGCGAACGTCGCAGTAGGCGAGTGTGGGGTCAAAAACCAGGTCAGCTGAATATCATATAAGTACCTATTTAAGGGTACTTTTTTTTATGCAAAAAATCCTCTAAATATTTGTAAAATCAATATTTTCTCTAAATAATTAATAACGACATTTAGTAATATATAAATTAATAAAAGTAAAATATAATTGACTTTTATTAATTTATATATTACTATTAAATCAAGAGGTGATCAAATGGCAAAGAACTTAAGAATAAAAGCTGCTCGAGCGGCTTTAGATATGACACAAAAACAATTGGCAGAGGCTGTTGGAGTTAGTAGGCAGACTATGAATGCCATTGAAAAAGGAGATTACAACCCAACGATTAAGCTGTGTATTAGCATTTGCAAGGTGTTGGGCAAAACCTTAGATGAATTATTTTGGGAAGAATGATTTAATTATTGGAGGGGTAAAATGAACAATAAAAATAATGTATTTGATGAAATGCAACAAAAGGTAGTTGGAGATGCAGGTGTAGTTTGTACAGTTATTACATTTATATATTTATTAGTTGAATGTGTTTATAAATATATAAAGACAAAAGATATATTTAGCTGCACATGGGAATTAGGATTGCTTATACTTATAAGCTTGATATTCTATTTGTTTGTTAGCAGAATTAAGGAAATGAATATTCCTAAGACTTTTATAGGAAGAAAAGAGTTACCTACTGATAATAGTAAAGAATCTAAAAAGAAGAGAGTTATATCTTATTTAGCTGAAGCTTTAGCATTTTCTGTGGCTTTATCTGTTATAACTTTTGGATTTTCAAAGATGGGAGTAGATATTGTTAGCAATACAGAAATATTAATCGATGCAGTAGGATTATTTGTAGTTGCTATGGTGATAAATTTTATAGTTGGGGAATACTCTTGTAATAAGTATGAGATTTGGAAAAAATCTTTAGACGATGAAGATGAATAATTAATATAATGTAGCCTTTCTAGATGTTAAAAATAGAAGGGCTATTTTTATGTCGATTTGACTAACAAAAGTGTAATAAAATCACACGCCTTTTGTTGATACAATAATTATAGATTAATTAATCTGATATCTTAAATTTCGAGTAAATACAAGAGGTGATTATATGAAGGATGTTTTGAAAATAGAAAACTTAAAAAAATACTATGGAACGAGAAGTAATATCACAAAAGCCATAGATAACATTTCGTTTTCAGTAAATGAAGGAGAATTCGTGGCGATTATGGGTGCGAGTGGAAGTGGAAAGACTACACTTTTGAACTGTATATCTACAATAGACTCTGTAACAGCCGGCAAAATCATAATAAATGGAGACGATATAACTGAGATAAAGGATAAGGATATAGCTTCATTTAGAAGAAATAACCTTGGATTTGTGTTTCAAGATTTTAACCTGCTAGATACTTTGACAATATCAGAAAATATTTCACTTTCATTAGTTATAAATAAAAAGAGCGAGGATAAAATCGACGATATGGTTATGGATATTGCAAAGAGACTGGGGATTGAGGAAATTTTAGATAAATTCCCATATGAGGTTTCAGGTGGGCAGAAACAAAGATGCGCTTGTGCTAGGGCTCTAATTAATAATCCGAAGCTAATTCTAGCAGACGAACCAACGGGTGCGCTAGATTCTAAGAGCTCTAGAATGTTGCTTGAAACTATGGAGGAAATAAATAAAAACTTAAATGCAACGATTCTAATGGTAACTCACGATGCATTTAGTGCGAGCTTTTGCCAGAGAATACTGTTTCTAAAGGATGGAAAAATATTTACAGAGATTCTGAAGGGTTCTAAAACTAGAAAGGAATTTTTTAATGAAATCCTAGATATACTGACTCTTCTTGGAGGTGACGTTAGCCATGTTAAGTAAGCTAGCATTTAGAAATGCCAAGAGAAGTATTAGAGATTATATCGTTTATTTGATTACTGTGATACTGTCATTCTCATTGATATTTGCGTTTAATCTAATCGTGTTTTCAGAAGAAGTACAGAATCTTTCAAGTATCATGAAAAATTTTAAAATAGCCGTTATAGTTGTCAGTGTTATAGTCGTATTCGTAATTGGATGGCTGATTAACTACACGATGAAGTTTATGTTTTCTAAGAGAAGCAAGGAATTTGGAACATATATGATGCTTGGAATCGAGAAAAAAGACATTATGAAGATGTTTTTAGTTGAAAATATTTTACTAGGGATGTTTGCATTTGTGATATCGATACTTGTCGGATATATTTTCAGTAATTTGCTTATAGCCGTTATTATGAACATATTTGAGCTTCCTTTCCAAGTTAATTTTGTGTTTTCTTGGCAGCCATTTGTCCTAAGTATAAGTTATTTTGTAGCCATATATCTG
>NZ_JALEXO010000202.1 GCF_022780145.1 Intestinibacter sp. | reverse complement strand
AGCAATAAGGCATTGAGCTTTGTTAAAAATTCATTTGGAAGCTTATTTACATCTACCTTTGGCGTAGTTTCAGGAGTAGTATCAGGTATAGTAAGCACAGTAATAAGCTTCATATTCGCAGCTTACATACTTATTTCAAAGGAAAAACTCAGCATACAGCTTAAAAAATTACTATATGCATTTTTACCTGAAAAAACAGTCGACAAAATGATAGAAGTAGGAAAGCTTACACATAAGACTTTTACTAATTTCTTCACATTCCAATGTATAGAATGTATAATACTTGGATGTATGTTCTTTATCTGCATGGTAATACTTAGAATTCCTTATGCATTACTTATAAGTGTGATGATATCTATCATGGCATTAGTACCAATATTTGGACTTTGCATAGCTTTTATTATAGCTTCTATACTTATAGTTATGGTGGAACCTATAAAAGTAGTTGTATTTGCAATCTTATTTGCAGTACTTCAACAAATCGAAGGTAATTTAATATATCCTAGAGTTGTAGGTAAATCAATCGGACTTCCACCTATATGGGTAATAGTCGTGATCACGATAGGCTCTAAGCTAATGGGTATTGTGGGAATGATACTTTTTATTCCTCTAAGCTCTGTAATTTATACGCTTTTAAGCAAATCAGTTTCTAAGAGAATAAGAAATAGAAGAATTTCAAGCAATAAATGGCTTTAAATAAAAAACTATCTCATTAAACTTATAGTGAGATAGTTTTTTTTCGATGTTTTATGATATAATTAAAATTTGAGAAGAAATAATAAAGGAGTGGAAATTTTTGACAAATACATTATATATAGTTAGACACGGACAAACTGAATGGAATATCCTCGGCAAAACTCAAGGCCATGGAAATTCAGATTTAACAGCTAAAGGAGTAGAACAAGCAGAGCTTTTAGCAAACAGCATGACAAAATATCCAATAGATTACATCTACAGTAGCGACTTAGGGAGAGCTTATCAAACTGCTGAGATTATAGGAAATAAATTAAACGTAGAGGTCCAAAAAACTGAAGCTCTAAGAGAAATGAACTTCGGTACTTGGGAAGGTAGACTCATAAAAGACATAATGGAAGAAGATCCTAAATTATATCGTCAATGGAGAAATGAACCACATTTAGCTAGAATTCCTCAAGGTGAAACTCTAGATCAAATAAAAGAGAGAACAGATGCCTTTATAAAAGAAATAAATGAAAAATACGACGGAAAACACATAGTATTAGTAACTCACTCACTATGTGCTAGAATTATGCTTTTATCATTTTTAAATTCACCAGTTGAAAATATCTACAGATTAAATCAAGGAAATACAGCTTTAAATATAGTAGAGCTTAGAGATTACGGTCCTGTAGTTATGAAAATGAACGATACTACACATATTATAAAAGAAGAAAAATTAGAAAACAGTGCATTGGAGTAGGATATAATGGCTAAAGTAATAGTTGTAGGAGGCGGACCTTCTGGAATAATGGCGGCGATAAGCGCTGCAAATAACAATCACCAAGTAATATTAATAGAGAGAAATGAAGCTCTAGGCAAAAAGCTAAGACTTACTGGTGGAGGCAGATGTAATATTACAAATAACAGATATATAGAAGATTTTTTCGATAAGATTGTAAACAACAGTAAATTTTTATACAGCAGCTTTTACTCATTTACAAACGAGGATTTGCTAAGCTACTTAGATAGTATAAATGTAGAGTATAAAATAGAAGAACAACACGACTCTAAAATATACACTAAAAACGACAAGGCGCTCGATCTTATAAGGGGCTTTGAAGAGGACTTATCTAGAAAAAAAGTAAAAGTATTGTATAATAAAAGAGTGACAGACTTGATAATAGAAGACAATACTGTAAAAGGTGTCGTATTAAACGACAGCGAAAATATATATGCAGACAGAGTAATATTATCTACTGGTGGTAAAAGTTACGCTCATACAGGCTCTGATGGAAATATGTACGAGATTTTACAAAAATACGGACATACTATAACTAAAACACTACCAGCCCTATGTCCATTAAAGACAAAGGAAGATTGGGTTAAAAACCTTCAGGGTATATCTATGAGCGGTGTAAATATATCTACTAAAATCAAGAAGAAAAAAATATCCAAAACAGGAGATATGATATTTACCCATTTCGGCATAAGCGGACCAGTTGTATTGATAATAGATTCTTATATAAATAAACAGCTAGCTGGAGAACACGTAGAGGTATTTATAGACTTTTTACCAAATATATCAAAGGATGAAATAGTCAGCTTAATAAGAAATAATCCAAATAAAAATATCGCAAATAGCCTAAAGACAATACTTCCAGAGAATTTTATAAAGGAGCTTCTAAATATATTAAATTTAAGCGAGATCAAAGGAAATTCACTTACTAAAGAAAATGAAAATGCAGTAGTCGAAAATATAAAAAATATGAAGCTAACAATAACATCCTCTATGGGATTTAAGGCTGCGATGGTAACCTCTGGTGGAGTAAGCACTAAGGAAGTAGATGCATCTACTTTAGAATCTAAAAAGATAAATGGCCTATTTATAACAGGAGAATTACTAGATTTAGATGCTGAGACAGGAGGATATAATTTGCAAATAGCATTTTCTACAGGTTATTTAGCAGGACTTAGTTTAGAGTAAATTTTTAAAATAGGAGATAAATCATGAAAAATATAATAATAGCAGTAGACGGACCTGCAGGAGCAGGCAAAAGTACAATAGCTAAGATAATAGCTAAAAAATTAAATATAAACTACATAGACACAGGAGCTATGTACAGAGCAGTAACTTTAAAATGCTTACAAAACGATGTAGATGTAAAGGATGAAAAAGCAGTAGTTGAAATGGCAAAATCTACATCAATCGACTTTAGAGATAACAACATATATTTAGACTCAAAAATAGTAAACGACGAAATAAGAACTTTAGATGTAAGCAAAAATGTATCTGATGTAGCAAAAATAAAAGAAGTAAGATATCTAATGGTGGACTTACAAAGAGAAATAGGAAAGGACAACGCAGTAATACTAGACGGTAGAGATATAGGATCTTACGTATTTCCAAATGCAGACTACAAATTCTATCTAGTAGCCACTCCTGAAGAGAGAGGAAAAAGACGCTACATAGAATTAAAGGAAAAAGGATACGAAGGGACTTTAGAAGATATAATAAACGACATAATAAGAAGAGACGAAATAGATTCAAATAGAGAATTTGCACCTCTAGTAAAAGCAGAGGATGCTATAGAAATAGATACAACAGGCAAAAGCATAGACCAAGTTGTAGAAGCTGTTTTAGAAAAAATTAAATAGATTAAAGGAGAGATAAATTTGACTTTTTATAATTTTGTACTTAAGCTCTTTAGAGCATTTACAAAAACTTTTTTTAAATTTGAAGTAATAGGTATAGAAAACATACCTAGCGAGGGAAAGACAATTATTGCAGCAAACCACAAATCTAATTTTGACCCTATATTTGTCGCATGTGCTGTAAATAAAAAAAGAAAAATGACAGCTATAGGAAAAGAGGAATTATTCAAAAATAAATTACTATCACTCGTATTAAATAAATTGGAAATAATACCAATTAATAGAGAAAATCCAGGACTTAACACTATAAAGAGAATTCTTAAATATATAAAAAACGAGTACGCACTTGTTATGTTTCCAGAGGGAACTAGAACTAAGGGTGAGGATTTTAGCGATGCAAAGGCTGGAATTTCATTATTTGCAATAAAAGGAAAGGCTGTCGTAGTCCCATGTACAATTTACTCAAGCTATAAGCTATTTAGTAAAGCAAAGGTTTATTTTGGAGAGCCAATTTCTTTAGAACAATACTACAAACAAAAGCTCACTAGCGAAGATCACGAAAAGATAGCTGGGGAGATAATGGACGTTATAAAAGACAATTACCATAAGCTTTCAAACGGTGATTTATAATAAGGAGGTCGTAAATGGAAATTAAAATTGCTAAAAACGCGGGCCTTTGCTTCGGTGTAAAAAGAGCTATGCAGATGGCAAGTGATGAGCTAGACG
>NZ_JALEXO010000179.1 GCF_022780145.1 Intestinibacter sp. | reverse complement strand
AATACATGTAGTTTATATTTTATTGTTTGTATTTAAACGCATTGTATATATTTTAGAAAAAATTTATTAATTTATGAATGGAATGTGATTTTATGAAAATTTGTAGCAAATGTGGAAGTAAAAATAAAAACGATGCAATTTATTGTAAGGATTGTGGGGGAAGATTAGACGAGATAATGCAACAACCTCAAAGTCACCAAAAATCAAGTACAAAAGTAATAGCATTAATTGTGGGAATTGTTGCAGTAATTTTAGTTGCTTTATTGAGTAAAGATACTATAATGTATAAATACTATGTATCTAAGGGGAATCAACAAGTTCAGTCATGGAAGGCAGTAGAATATTATACAGAAGCATTAAAATTAAATTATGATTATGAGATTCTAAGTAAAATAGAAAATGAGGTATTAGACAGTGGTTCATATTCGACATCTTTACTAAAATCGTTAGAAAATGTTTTAAGAGGACATGATTTTGATAATTTATCTATAGATGTTTATGTCAAAGAGGCCGAAAAAGCCTTCGAAGCCGACGATTATAAATCTTGTGAAAATTATTTAAAGAAAGCACAAAGTTATGGATATCGTGTAAGAAATTTTGTATATTATGATGAACTTATAGAAGCTATTAGTCAAAATAATAGCGACTACGAAGACAACGATAATTATTCAGGTGAATACGACGACGATTACATAATTGCCGACAGTGATGTAAGATATTTGAGCAGAAATGAGCTTAGCAAATATACAAAGGAACAATTGGGATATATAAGAAACGAAATATTTGCTAGACATGGATATATATTTAAGAAGAAGCAATACAGCGATTATTTTGGTAATAAATCTTGGTATGTACCAGATCCAAATTGTACTGGAACAGAAGCTGATTTAAATAGTATTGAGAAGGCTAATGTAAGATTGATAGAAGACATGGAGGGTAATTAGGATAGGTTAGAAATGAGTATATAAAAATACAATTTATAACATAAAAAGCTAAAATACTACAAATTTTATAGAGGATATTAATAATTTAATATAGAATTTGTAGTATATTAAATTATTACAAAAGGAGTGAGGGGAGTAATAATGAATTACGGAACAACAGTAGATTTAACAAAAATACAATTAGATAATAGAAAGCTATATCCATATCAAGAAGCAGCTACAGAAAATTTAAATGAATATTTCGACTTAGAAAATCCTACAAGTCCACAAAATGGATTATTAGTGATGCCTACAGGAAGTGGAAAAACCTTCACAGCAGTCAATTGGCTACTTCAAAGTGCTGTATCAAGAGGATACAAAGTAATATGGTTTGCACACAGAAAGGATTTAATCGAGCAAGCTACATATTCATTTATACATAGAGCACCAATACTACTTAACTACGGTATAAAAAAATTCAGCATTATGCCTATATCAGGAGAACATTATTCGATGTCACAAGCATCAAAAAGCGATGTATATGTGTGTAGCATACAATCAGCTGCATCAAAAAATGGGCTTAGATTTATAAAAAATATGCTCGGCACAAAGGGAAAAGAAAAAGTAGTTGTAGTCATAGACGAAGCACACCATGCAGTTATGCCATCATTTAGAAAAATATTAGATAAAATAACAAAACTTAATAAAAATAGAGTATTTTTAGGACTAACAGCTACCCCTACTAGAATGCAGGAATCTGAGCAAATGAGACTTTATAAAATGTTTGACTGCTTCAAAGATGTTGAAAAAGCCAAAATAAATAAGGACAACCCTAAATTTATTTATGAAGTTAAGTTAAAGGATTTAATTACAAATGGAACTTTAGCCAGTCCTAAATATCAAAGAATAGAGACTAATCTAATAGGAAATGTAGAGTTTGATATAGATAAAAAAGATGAAGAATACTATGAAAAATACGGTGAACTATCAGAAAAAATAAAAGATCAATTAGCAAATTCTGCTTACCGTAATAAAATTATAGTCGACGAATATATAAAAAATAGAGACAAATACGGCAAAACTCTTGTATTTGCAGTAAATAAGAATCATGCATATACTTTGGATCAAGAGTTTAAGAAGGCTTTTAAAGAAAAGAATTTAGATATAACTAGCGAATATTGCATATCAGGGGACAATAATAATCAAGAAAAAATAAACGAATTTAAAAGTAAGAAAGACGGCGTTTTTATAAATGTTCAAATACTAACAGAAGGTAGTGACGTCCCTGATATTCAGACTGTATTTCTTACAAGACAGACTAATAGTGAATCTCTACTTATGCAAATGATAGGTAGGGGCTTGAGGGGAAAGGTTGCAGGTGGAACTGAGACATTAAATGTGGTAGATTTCCATGATACATGGGAAAAATTTAAGTTCTGGCTTGATCCAAAGTTTATAATAGATGGACTAACTGGTGATTCAGATCCAGGTTCTAAGCCTGGTAAAATGGTAAGTATTCCATGGGATGTCACTATGGATATTTATTCTAGAATGGTAGCTAATGTCACAAGCAAATCAAATTCGCCAATAGTTCCTAATGGATGGTATAGTGTGGTAGATGATGATGGCGAGGATTATAGGATAATAGTATTTGATAATCAATTGGAATCTTACAAATCTATAGAATATAATATAGATAAAATCGACGGAAATACTAATGCTATGGATTTGATCAAGAGATATTTTATCTTAGAGGAATCTATTCCTAATGAACATAATATTGAGCAGCTGATTAGATATATT
>NZ_JALEXO010000177.1 GCF_022780145.1 Intestinibacter sp. | reverse complement strand
TTAAACAAGTTCCTGGAACATCAGAAGTAGAAGTAGATCCAGTTACAGGAGTATTAAAAAGAGATGGTGTAGATTCAAAAATGAATCCTTATGATTTATTTGCACTTGAAACTGCTTTAAAAATAAAAAAAGAAAATGGTGCAATACTTAAAACAATAACTATGGGGCCACCACAAGCTAAAAAGGTTATAAGTGAAAGCTTTTCAATGGGTGTAGATGAAGGTGCTATAGTAAGTGATAGAAAATTCGGTGGTGCAGATGTACTTGCAACTGCTTATACTCTAGCACAAGGTATAAAGAAAATAGGAAACCCAGATTTAATAATATGTGGTAAACAAACAACAGATGGTGATACAGCACAAGTTGGACCAGAAATAGCAGAATTTTTAAATATACCACATGTTACAAACGTAACTAAAATAATAGAAGTAAAAGAAAAATCTATAGTAGTTGAAACAGATCTTCCAACAACTTTAGAAGTATGTGAAATAAGTTATCCTTGTTTAATAACTGTTGAAAAAGACATATTCCAACCAAGACTTCCATCTTTTAGATTAAAAATGGAAACTAAAGACAAAGAAATACCAATGATAACATTAAAAGACATGGATGACACTGATGAAAAACATTACGGACTTAATGGTTCAGCAACACAAGTAATAAGAATTTTCCCACCAGAACCAAATACTGATAAAGATATAGTTCATGGAAATTCTGATGAACTTACTGAAACATTATTTAATAAGATAGTAGATTTAAAAATACTTTAAGTTTTAGGGGGAGAACAAAATGGCAAAGATAGTAATCAATCAAGATAAAATAGATAATATAGAAGAAGTCTTAAAAATATGTCCATTTGAAGCGATGGAAGAAGTAGACGGAAAAATAGAAATAAATGCAGCATGTAAAATGTGTAAAATGTGCGTTAAAAAAGGACCTAAGGGTGCATTTATATTCGAAGATGATGAAGTAGTTCAAATAAACAAAGATGAATGGAAGGGTATAACAGTTTATGTAGACCATAACGATGGAGAAATACATCCAGTTACTTATGAACTAATAGGAAAAGCTCGTGAACTTGCAGCTAAAATAAACCACCCAGTTAACTGTGTATTCGTTGGAAACAACATAAAAGATAAATGCAAATCTCTATTAGCTTATGGTGTAGATGAAGTATTTGTATACGACGATGAAGAATACGATAAATTCAGAATAGAACCTTATACAGCTGCACTAGAAGATTATATAAACAATAATAAGCCTTCTATAATGCTAGTTGGTGGTACTACATTAGGTAGATCATTAGCCCCAAGACTTGCAGCTCGTTTTAGAACTGGACTTACTGCAGACTGTACAATACTTGATATACAAGAAAACACAGATTTAGACCAAATAAGACCAGCATTTGGTGGTAATATAATGGCTCATATAAATACTCCAAATAGTAGACCACAATTTGCAACAGTTAGATATAAAATATTTAATATACCAGAAAAGGTTGAAAATTCTACAGGAAAAGTTACTTTATGTTCTGTAGAAAAAGATAAATTAACTTCTAATATAAATGTATTAGAAACTAAAATAAAAAATAAAGTAGTAGGAATAGAAGAAGCTGAAGTAATAGTTGTAGCATCTAGAGCCTTCAAAAAAGAAGAAGATTTAAAAATGCTTTACGATTTAGCAGATGCACTTGGA
Organism: Intestinibacter sp.; assembly: GCF_022780145.1. GTDB lineage: Bacteria > Bacillota > Clostridia > Peptostreptococcales > Peptostreptococcaceae > Intestinibacter. Next base: position 2,565 of record NZ_JALEXO010000177.1, on the reverse strand, counting down.
GCTCAAATAGCTGGAACTAGACCTACTATAGAATGTGGATGGGTAGATCCAAGAAGACAAATAGGACTTAGTGGTAGAACTGTAAAACCAAAATTAATAATAACTTGTGGTGTATCAGGAGCAGTACAATTTGTTGCTGGTATGAAGGGTTCTGATTATATAATAGCTATAAACCAAGATGATAAAGCACCTATATTTGACGTGGCTCACTTAGGTATTATAGGAGATATATATGAAATAATACCTAAATTAACAGAAAAAATAAAAGCTATAAAAAAAGAAACTAAAGAAAAAGTAGCACAAGTGGCAAAATAGGGGGTAAATGAAAATGTACAAAAAGATAGATCAAAAAGATATAGATTTTTTACTAAGCATATTAGATAAAGAAGATGTAATAGTAGGGGATGACATAAGCGAAGATTATGCTCATGATGAATTAGCTGGACAAATAAAATATCCTGAAGTATTAGTATTTGTCCATACTACAGAACAAGTTTCAAAAATAATGAAATATGCTTATGAAAATAACATACCAGTAACACCTAGAGGACAAGGTACTGGACTTTGTGGAGCATCAGTTGCTCTTTACGGGGGTATAATGTTATGCTTAACTAAGATGGATAAAATATTAGAATTAGATGAAGAAAACTTAACTGTAACAGTTGAACCAGGAGTTCTTTTAATGACTATAGCACAATACGTAGAAGAACATGACTTATTCTACCCACCAGATCCAGGTGAAAAAAGTGCTGCTATAGGTGGTAATATAAACACTAATGCAGGTGGAATGAGAGCTGTTAAATACGGAGTTACAAGAGATTATGTAAGAGGATTAGAATGTGTACTTCCAAATGGTGAAATAATAAATGTAGGTGGAAAAGTAGTTAAAAACTCTTCTGGATTTGCATTAAAAGATTTAATAGTAGGATCAGAAGGACAACTTGCTGTAGTAACTAAAGCAATATTAAAATTACTTCCATTACCTAAAAAAGCAATAAGCTTATTAATCCCATTCCCAGACTTAGCACTTGCTATAGATACTGTACCTAAAATAATAAAATCAAAATCTATACCAACTGCTATAGAATTTATGGAAAGAGAAGCAATAGTTGGAGCTGAAGAATTCTTAGGTAAAAAATTCCCAGATAACTCTTCAAATGCTTACTTACTATTAAAATTCGATGGTAACTCAACTGAAGAAATAGAAAGAGAATACGAAAACGTAGCTAAGCTTTGCCTAGAATGTGGAGCATACGATGTATTAATAGCAGATACAGACGAAAGAAATGAATCAATTTGGTCTGCAAGAGGGGCTTTCCTTGAAGCCTTCAAAGCAAGTAGTGTAATAGATGAATGTGACGTTGTTGTTCCAAGAGATAAGGTTGCAGAATTCGTAAGATATACTCACGATATACAAGACGAAGTAGGTCTTAGAATAAAGAGCTTTGGACATGCTGGTGATGGTAACCTACACGTTTATCCACACAAAGATGATTTAGATGATAAAACTTGGCATGAAAGACTTGATAAAGCATTTGATTTAATGTTTGCAAAAGCTAGAGAATTAAATGGTGAAGTTTCTGGTGAACATGGTGTAGGATATGCTAAGAGTCCTTACTTCAAAGAATCTAAGAGTGAAACTTATATAAATATATTAAAAGGAATAAAAGCTGCATTTGACCCTAAAAATATATTAAACCCAGGAAAAGTATATAATTAATAAAAAAATAAAACTGTAAACTAATAAACTAAAAATAAAACTCCATAAATTTATAATTTAAAAAATATGATATAATAAAAAGGTCTACATTAACTAAATGTAGGCTTTTTTATAATGCATAGGAAATTATATTCAAGATATAAGTACGAGAGGAGTGTTGTTTTATGAAAGAAAGTTATTTAATGATGTTGTTGGAAAAAACGAGTTTAATTGTAGTATTGTTTTTATTAATAAGTAAATTAAAAATTTTTAAAAGTATATTTGAAAAAGAAGACTACGATAAAAAAGATTTATTTGTAATATCCGCTGTATTTACACTGCTTTCTATAATAGGTACTTATAATGGTATAGTTTATAAAGGTTCAATCTTAAATACTAGAATTATAACTATTGTGTCTGGAGGAATATTGTTTGGTCCTTTTGTTAGTATTCCAGCTGGAATTATATCTGGTTTACATAGGTTTTTAATGCATTCTCAGAGTATGACAGCTGTTCCTTGTTTTATATCTAGTATTTCAGCGGGGATTCTTTCTGGATTGTTTTATAAGAAGATTCCTGCAAAATTTAGGGTGATTTATGGCATTTTAGTAGGTATGGTTTCAGAAAATATAACTATAATTTTAATTTATTTTCTAGCTACACCGAGGGATTTGGCATTAGACATTATACATACGATTTATTTGCCTTTAATAGTAGGACAACTTGGAATAGGATTTATGGTATCTATTGTCAATACTATAGAAAAAGATAAAAGAGATATAGAAGAGCGAAAAAAAGCTGAAATGTCAGCTCTTCAGAGACAGATAAATCCACACTTTATATTTAATGCCTTAAACACAATAGCA
>NZ_JALEXO010000129.1 GCF_022780145.1 Intestinibacter sp. | reverse complement strand
GATAAAGATGGTTTTTATGAACGAAGAATTTATGTTACTTACTGGAGCGACAATTTATTTGTTAAATTAGGGTATAAACCTAGTGATAAAAATGCTACGTATTCAACAGATATGGAACTCGTAAAGAAAAGCAAAGATTCTGATTGGGTTATAGAAAGTATCGGTTTTTGATTATAAAAGTTATAGATTAGTAAAAAAATAGAAAGCTGAATACCTTAATTGGTATAGAGGCTTTCTATTTTATCGATAATTTATATTTATAAAATTTCAGAAGTCAATTCATCTATAACTTCCTTGACAGTTTGGATCTTGTCTATTTTGTAAGCATTGGCTCCACAGAAAACTAGAGCATTGTCGATGTCGCCGTTTACTGCATTTATAAGAGCTTGAGATATGCAGTAGGGAGTAATAGATGGATTACATGCTGCCATACAATTATAACATCTATCTATTTTAGGTTTATTTGTTTTTAAATTTTCTAAAAATTTATTGTGTATAGCACGTCCAGGAAGTCCGACTGGACTTTTTACTATTTCAATGTCTTCTTTTTTGCAATTTACATAAGCGTTTTTAAAATTAATGTCGGCATCGCATTCTTCTGTTGCTACAAATCTAGTTCCGACTTGGACTCCACTAGCGCCCATATCGATGTATTTTTTTACATCAGAGCTAGTAGAAATTCCACCAGCTGCAATTACGGGGATGTCTTTATTGTACTTTTGTCCGTATTCTTCTGCGATTTTCAATATTCCTAAAAATTCTCCATCGTAATCTATAGCATCGATATCCTTTAGCTCGTCCTCGTGGAATCCTAAATGACCACCAGCTTTAGGACCTTCGACAACTATCATATCAGCAGTTTTGTCGTATTTTTTAGCCCACATTTTAAGTATCAACTTACATGCCTTTACAGATGACACAATAGGTGCGATTTTTACATCAGAGCCCTCTGTGTATTTTGGCAACTTAACAGGAAGACCTGCGCCAGAGATTATAATATCAATTCCAGCTTCTATAGCAGCTTTTACATGTTCTTCGTAAAAATTCATAGCCACCATAAGATTTATGCCCAAAGGTTTATTGTTACATAATTCCTTTGCTTTTTTAATATGTTTTTTTAATGCTTTTAAATTTGTATCAAGAGGATTCTTTTTAAATCCTTCTTCATCATAACCCATATTTATACCTGATAAAACTCCCAATCCACCAGCATTGCTGACAGCTGAGGCTAGGGAAGCTCTAGATATTCCTATTCCCATACCACCTTGTATTACGGGAACCTTTATAAGTAAGTCTCCAATTTTTAATTCTTTCATAATATTTCCTCCAACAGGAAATAAAAGATGTACTAAGATTAACTAATTATACTATAGAAACCGTTTTAAATAAAGAAAAATTTATTTTTTTGGAAAATCTTGTTGACTTTTTGTTTTAATTATAATATATTTTGATAGTAATAAGTTTTGAATATCAAAATATTTTACTAATAAATATTTTAAAAATTAAAAATAAAATTCAAAAGGAGGGGCAGATGGACAATGTAGTTATAGCTGGTGTTGGAAAATATATACCATCTAAAGTCGTTACTAATGATATGTTAAGTCAAATTGTAGATACTAACGATGAGTGGATAACTTCAAGAACCGGCATAAAACAAAGACATATTACTACAGGAGAAAATACATCAGATATAGCATCAAAAGCTGCTTTAAATGCGTTAGCAAATGCGAATATAGATGCATTAGATATAGATTTAATAATTGTAGCAACATGTACACCAGATATGTTTACACCTGCTACAGCCTGTATAGTTCAAAAAAATATAGGAGCTAAAAATGCTTTTGCGTTTGATTTAAGTGCTGCATGCTCAGGATTTATTTATGGAATCAACGTTGCTAAATCAATGATGAAGCAAAATAACATAAAAAAATCACTTGTTATCGGAGCTGAAACATTGTCAAAGGCATTAGATTGGAAGGATAGATCTACTTGTGTATTATTTGGAGATGGAGCAGGAGCAGCTGTTTTATCTTTAGATGAAGATGAAGGAATTATAGATGTAATTTGTAACTCAAAGGGATCAAAGTGGGAAAATCTTACTATTGGAGCTAAGGATATAGATAATCCTTATGTAGATGAAGTGATTACTTTAAATTCTTACTTGCAAATGAATGGTGGAGAGATATTTAAATTCGCTACAGTTACAATAGTTAAGCTTATAAAAGAAATTTTAAAACAAAATAATTTAACTTTAGACGATATCGATTATATAGTACCACATCAAGCGAATGATAGAATCATCCAGTTTGCAGCAAAAAAATTAGATATACCTATGGATAAATTTTATATAAACATACATGAATATGGAAATACTTCAGCTGCATCTATTCCTATTGC
>NZ_JALEXO010000125.1 GCF_022780145.1 Intestinibacter sp. | reverse complement strand
TCGGGAATTTAAGCCTTTGGAGTATTATATCAAATGCAAGTAGCTATAAATTTATTTATAGTAAAAGCAGATACGTTGAAAAAGGAATGAAACATAAAATTTTATAATTTTTTATAGATTTTTATAAGTTTTCAGTAACGGCAGCTATGCAATTTATACAATTATCAGGGGAAGAACTTAAAGAACATTTTGATAAAGCTAATTCTTGGTTTGTAGGCCTTTATATGGAAAGCTTTTTAAATAACTTCGAAAATCTTTCAGACCAAAAATATAAAGATGATTTGGCAGAAGAATTAAAATCAAGCGATCCTTACCTTTTAGATTGTCCTATAGACGAAATCAAAGAAAAGATAGAAAGCTTATATAAAATAATATGCTCAAAAAATGTTTCTGAAGCATTAAATATGGTAATTCTATTCGAATCAGATGAAGAACCTAATTGCTATGCTTACGAAGAAGCTAAGTACCTAACAACTTTAATTAAAAAAGGAAGTATAAAACTCCCTTACTAAACAGGGTAGTGTTGCAAAACTGAGTAAAATCTATTTTGTATACACTTCCCTTTTAAATTTACTTTTGCGACAGCTCCCTAAAATTATTTCAAAGCTGCAAAAAAGTCTTCGTACCAATCTCCCCAGTCGTCAATTGGGTATACTGCACCACCATTACAACTCTTTAGAAGATTTGATGCGTATTCTTCACCTATTTCAAATAATTCCCCTACTGTCATTTCATATCCAGCTTCTGTAGCAACCTCACAAAATGCTGCCATAGGGTCTTTTGCTGATTTTGTTTCGATAAGCTTTTGTTTTAAATCAGGATTATGTCTAGCCTCTTTTAATATTTGAGCTAATTTTTCATTCATAAATCTCACCCCTTTAAAATATTACACATTTAATTTTAAATCATAACAGTAAAATGGATCAGGCTTTCCTAGAAAATCCATCTCACCTGCAAATCTAAATCCGCATGTTTTAAATAAACTACGCATTTTTGTATTCATAGAGTTGGTATCTGTCTTTAAATACATTATACCATTTCTCATAGCTAAATTTTCAGCATATCTTATTAAATTTTTAGCCTTCCCTTGACGTCTATACTTAGGATTTATACCCATTCTGTGTAAAACTAAAGCTTTTTCATCACTTATCCAGTCTATATCTTTATATTCTTCTGGCTCAGAATCATTTACGCAAATAAATCCTACTAAATCTCCTTTAAACTCATCTACATATAAGCATCCTTCTTCTATATCTTTTTTAAAATCTTCAGCTCTTGGATAAGTTTCATCCCATTGTGTATTTTTACTTTCCTTCATTTCAGCAATTATTTGCTTTATTATATCCATTATTGAATCTACATCATTAAAATTTGCTTCTCTTATCAAGATATCCTCCTCCAATTTTGTTTTAAAACTTATATACAAAAATAATAGCATTTTTTTGGTAAAAATTTTCATTAATATTACTTTTTTTGAAATTTTTATTCTATATCAAAAAGACGAACTTAAAAAGTCCGCCTTTTCCTATATATTATATTAAATCTCCAACAACCTTTATTTTTATTCTAATAGCATTTCCAGGAAGATATGCAAGAGGTACATCTTCTATAAATAAAACTTCTATTGTTTCTTCTTTAGCACCTGCTTTTACCGCTTTATTTATAGCTTCTTGTTTAACCTTATTTATAGCCTCTTCTCTAGAAATTTGATCTAAGCTATATACCTTTTCTATATCACCACTAACTTGTCCTAAAGCAGCTCCGATTGCATTTGCTGCATTATAATGAGGTGGTCTTATTATTTTTCCAATACCTTGTAATTCATCTGGAACTATTATACTACCCCCACCTGTTAAAACTAAATCCACATCATCTTGACTAGTTTTCATTTGATCTATTGCATCTTCAAGTGTTTCTTTTACTTTTGCTTGAATTTTTTGGCAGTAGCTTTCATCTAAATCTTTAACCTTGTCCACCCTATCTTCAAATGCATTTCCTAATTTTGCAGCAACATCTGATAAAGTCAGTGTATTTCCACCGAATACCATAGCTTCTTCAGTTATTTTATATCCTACACTTTGTGGTCCTATTTCAAAATTATCTTCATCGCCCTTTACTATAGTCCCCCCTGCAAGCCCTATAGATATAATGTCTGGCATTCTGAAATTTGTATGTACTCCTCCGATTTGAACAGATATAGCTGATTCTCTTGGAAATCCATTTTGTAATATTCCTAAATCACAAGTAGTTCCTCCAACATCTACTACAACAGCATCCTTTACTTTAGATAAAAATGATGCTCCTCTTATTGAATTAGTAACTCCACAGCCTATTGTAAATATAGGGTATTTCATAGTATATTCTAAATTCATAAGCGTTCCATCATTTTGACTGAAATAAATATCGCAATTTATCCCCAATTCTTCCAAAGCATTTTTAAATCCTAAAGATACATCTTTTCCTACTGTTGATAAAGCTGAATTTAATATGGCTGCATTTTCTCTCTCTAATATACCTATATTACCTATTTCATTTGATAGAGATATAGGTATATCATCACCTAAAACCTCTCTAACCCAAGCTGCTACAGTTTTTTCTTGGCTGTTATTTACTGGTGAAAATACTCCACTTATAGCCACACTTTCAACTTTATCTTTTACTCTATTACAAAATTCAACGATTTCATCCTTGCATAAATCAGCTATTAATCTGCCATCAAATTCATATCCACCAGTAATTATAATCGAATCTAGCTCTACCTTTTCTCTTAAATCCTCTGGCCAATCTATAAATGGCTCAATAGCTACAGTGGCAGGTTTTGCTATTCTTATCATAGCTACATTATTAAGTCTTTTTCTTTCGACAATTGCATTTGTACAATGTGTAGTACCAAGCATAGCGTATTTTATAAGCTTTGAATCTATTTTACTTTCTTTTATAACTTTATCTAAGGCGTTAAAAATACCACTTTCTACATCTTCAGTTGTAGGCATTTTTACTGAATGAATTACATTTAAATTTTCATCTAAAACACAGGCATCCGTATTAGTTCCACCTACATCAATTCCAACACGATACATTTATTTTCCTCCTAATTTCTCTTGTATTTCTTCTACTGGAATATAATCTAAATCATATCCAAAATATCTAGGTCCTACTGTTTCTATTCCCTTTTCAGTTCTCCATTGCTCATTACAAGGAAAAGCTACTACAACTACACGTGAACCGTATTTCATTCTCTCTGTAGTAATAGGAAGTCCAGTTTCTAAATCTAATACTGCTATTAAATCAGGAGTTATACATAGAGGTTCATCGCCTTTTTTAGCTATCAAATGCTCATTTTGGAATAATATTGAGTAGTCTCCTTCATAATCATTTATTCCTTTAAAAAATGCATGCCCTCTTGTAAAGCCACCGCTTAATCCTCTTTTTATATCTACTATTTTTCCTTCAAATAATCTATATCCTTTTAGCTCCTTTAGCATCTTATCAATACCAAATTTTGCATTTGATTTGTTTTCCATTAAAATTTCGCCTATTTTCTCAGCTATAGTTAGAGTATCTTTTACGCAAGCCTTTCTTACTTGTTCTCCAGTTAGATGATAATCTGTAACTGAAGAGCTTCCACCCATTTCTATAGTAAGACATCTCGCCATTCTCTCAGCCCATATTCCATCCTTTGGATATAATACTGCTGTGTTTCCTTTTTCATCGGCCATAGTCACTGGTGAGCTTTCATATCCTGCTAGATAAAAAGTAACCATTTGAGCTTCTGGAAATGCCCTTCCCATAGAGTCTGCATCTACTATTGGTAATCCTTTCTTAGCTGCAACAGCTATCGGCATAAGTGAATTTATCCCGCCGATTTCAATAGGTATTATTACATCTACCTTTTTGCCCACTAATTCCTCCATTTTTTCAAGAGGTGCTGTCAACTCTATTTCTGATAATAATTTTTCTATTGTAATTGTAGGCGCTCCCATACCAGAAACTGGTACTACTAAGTCATCTTCTTTTAATTCGTCTACAGAAATTAATTTTACTGGTCCATATTTTTTGATGGCTTGCTTTGCAACTAGCTTTCCGATATAAGGATCTCCACCTCCACCAGTTCCTAAGACAGCTGCTCCTACAGCTATTTTATCTATACTTTCTTCTGTTAAATATCTCATTTTTTACTCCTATAATTTTTATTTTAATATTTTTCCTAGAATAACTTGTGCCACAAATCCAACTAAGAATCCATCTAATGAAGCTATTGATGTTAAATGCATAAATCCATAAGTTGACAAAGCAGTAACTGCTATACCTATTACCCAAGCTATTATTGATCTTATTACTACTGGTTTAGTAGTAATAACTCTGTTTTCTGTAAATTCCTTGAATTCTTTTTTTATAATATAATATTCTGCTGTATAAACACCACCAACAGGCGCTATGATTATTCCCAATAAGTTTAAGAAATCAGTAAATCTTTCATATATACCAAATACAGCTAATAATGTTGCTATTATACCTAATACGATTGTAAGTACATTTTGTGGAACTTTTTCAAGTACAGTAGCTATACTCAATGAAGATGAGTAAATATTACTTGTATTAGTTGTCCATTGTGCTAAAGTTAAGATTATCATTCCAGGAATTGCTATTCCAAGTGTTATAAATATATTCATTATTTCTGAAGTGCCCATACATTTTACTAATATTATAGAAACTATTATCATAAAACTGTTTCCAAATAAAATTCCCCAGAAACTAGATAATGCACAGTTTTTTGCATCGATTGCCCAACGGCTTATATCTGGAGAAATTATAGCACCTACTATAATTATACTTACAGATAATGATACACCTTGTGCAAATGTCATAGTTGCCTTCATGTCATGGTCTATAGCTGGCATTCCATTTTTTGAAAATGCTAAATAAATTGTGAAAAACATAAGAATTAATAAAAATGGAACTGAATATACACTTAATTTTTCCATAGATTTATATCCATAGATAACTGTACTCATCATCAAAAGTCCACCTACTAAACTTATAATCTTAGGATCTATCATAATATTAAAATGACTTAAAAGTATTTCTGAATTTTGTGAAAAAAATCCGACTTGAACACCAAACCATCCAAGTAAAGATATGCCTATTACAACTGAGAATATCTTAGAGCCTAATTCTCCAAATACCTTCTTAGTGATCATTGATGTAGATAAACTAGTTGATGATCCAACTAAAGAGCATATTGTATAAAGTACTGCTGAGCAGAATGACCCAACAACTACTGACAATATTGCTTGATCTATCGGCATACTATTCGCAAGCTCTGCACCTAATATAACTGAAGATAAATCTACTCCTATTGCTACCAAAACACAGAACATAGAAACCCAACCACGTTTCATATCATCTGGCACTGGTTCCAATGCATAATTTTTATTGTTTGACTTTTCCATTGTATTTTCCTCCACATTTCTTATTGATGAAATTAATTATATCAAAGTGAAGAAAATATAATTTTGTTAATATTAACAAAATTTAGTATATTTTTTTGTTTCGATTTAAAATTCAAACAATATAAAAATTGCACAAGATAGACTATAACAGTCTCAAACTTGTGCAATCTCAATTATTTATCGTTCATTCTGATTCTTTTTATTGCCATAGCAATCATAAGCTGATTAATCGCTGGAAACTCAAACTTATCATTTCCAATTAACTCTTTTATTTTGTTTAACCTATATTGAACAGAATTCCTGTGTAAAAATAAGCTTTCTGATGTTTTTACTACGTTCATATTATAATCTATTGCATATAATTCTAGAGTTTTGTATAAACTAGTATCACATTCTTCAACTTTGTTTAAAATTGACAAATAATATTGTATATCACTTTCTCCATCTTTTATTAAATTTAAACATTGCTCTGTAAACAGCAAGTCATGTCTCAGATAATATTTTTTTATTTTAAAAATCAATGGTACAGATTTTATAGTATATTTACAAAGCTTGTAAGCACTTATTATACTCTCTAATGAGTCAAGTCCATCTAAATATGCAATATCTAATTTTAAACTGAGATTTCCTAAATTATCAATTAAATGACTTACATCTTCTTGTTGTATGTTGTGTTTATTAGTTATCAATACAACTATATCATCTTCATAAACAGCAGCATAAGCTTTTATACTCCTATTATAATAATAACTTCTAATATTATTTAAAACTTCTTTTTTTAATTCGTAATCATCCGCAATATCTTGTTTAAAGTGTATATACTTCATATACCTCAAATCTTCTACCTTGTTATTTATATAAAATGACAACCTATGTAGCGAAATCTTGTCTTCGTCTAAAATAGCCTTTACAAATTCCGCATCTATTTCATAGTTATCCTTTTGCCATGCGTTAGATTTGAGTTTATTTTCAAATATCAGCTGCATAACCTCATAAATCACATATGAATACGGTATATCATCCCTATTTGGAGGCATAACTATTATTGGAAAATCTAATCTATCAGCAAGTTCTATTACTTTTTTCGGAATTTCTTTTAAATATATTCCCAAATAAAATACTATCAAGCCTGCATCATCACTTTTAGAAAAAGATTCTACACATCTCAATATACCATTTATATCGTCATAACAAGTTATAAATCCAGTGACTACTAATTCTCCACCTAAACTTTTATAACTGTATTCATCAAATATTATATTACTAGTTTCAAGGACTGAAATTCCAGATACAATTCTATTTAAACCACCTTCACCTGCTACTACTGTAGCTTTAGACAAAATAGGTAACTTTAAACAGTCATTCACAGTAATTTTCAATTTACTTCAATCTCCTATTCTTGCAAATTTTAATTTTTCATATATCTACATAAGTGGCGCAAATAATCTTAAAACAGCCTTGAATAAAACACCAAACTTATTATCTTTGAAGAAATCTTTTTCTATTTTTTTACTTTTAGAAATAGTTTCTATAGCATCTCTCTTTATATCTTGTATACATTTTGTCTTATACATAAATACTCCACATTCAAAATGAAGATATAAGCTTCTGTAGTCAAAGTTAATTGTACCAACAGTAGCGACTTCATCATCACTGACGACAACCTTGGCATGTATAAATCCTGGTGTATATTCGTATATCTCAACTCCATTTTCTATTAATTGATTGTAATACGATCTAGTAAGCTTAAATATTGTTTTTTTGTCAGGTATTCCCGGAGTTACGATTTTTACATCTATACCTCTCTTAGATGCTAAACAAAGTGCTGTCATCATTTCATTATCGATTATAAGGTAAGGAGTAAATATATACACATATCTCTTTGCATTATTTATAATATTTAAATATACATTTTCTCCTACAATTTCTTCGTCTAATGGTAAATCTCCATATGGTTGAATATATCCATCATTTACCACAAGTTCCTCCATATGAATATGTGGCTTATATTTACTGTAATCTTCATCAGTATATCTAAAAGAGTTCCACATATGTAAAAACATCGTAGTTAAATTCCATACAGCTTCACCCTTTAGCATTATACCTGTATCTTTCCAATATCCAAATCTTTCTTTTTTATTTATATATTCATCGGCTAGGTTTATGCCGCCAGTAAATCCTGTATGTCCATCTATTACTGTAATCTTCCTATGGTCTCTGTTGTTCATAACTAATGAAACAAATGGAATAAATGGATTGAATGCCATACATTTTATACCTCTAGCTTCTAATATCCTATCGTACTTATAAGGTAGTAGAGATATGCAACCCACATCATCGTATATCAATCTGACATCTAGACCTTCTTTTGCCTTTTGCTCTAATATATCTAGTATAGTATCCCACATCTCTCCTTCAGCTATTATAAAATATTCCATAAAAATATAGTGTTTTGCAGCCTTTAATTCTCTGACTAAATCCTTGAAGTTATCCTCTCCACTTCTGTAGTAGACTGCTTGTGTATTTTTATATATAGGAAAATTCATATAATTTGATAAATATTTTACTTGTCCTGCTACTCTCATATCTTGAGATTCTATTTCTTCTATTACTCTTTGGTCTTGATCGACATGTTTTAACTGTCTACTATATTCTTTTTCTAATTTAACTCTCATTTTTTTACCAGGTTTTTTATTCCCTAAAAATAGATAAAGCAATCCACCAAAAATAGGGAATAACAAAATTGGAATTATCCATGCAATTTTATAAGCTGGATTATCCTCTTTATTAACTATAAATAGGACCACTAATATACTAAGTACTGTACATATCACACTCAATAATTGTGAATAATGGCCAAACTTACTTATAATAAGTAGCATATATACAACTTGTACTAGTATCATTAGACCAAATATAAAAAGTCTATTAAACATTACCTTTAAATATTTCATCTTTTTCCCCCCCTCCAAACAAGCTATTTAATTAAACTCATTTAGTTGAAATTATCTTTAATTATTTATTATAACATTTAAATTTTAAATTTTTGTATAATAAAATCTTTATATAAGCTTGTCATCTTTCAATAAATTATATAGAGTTGGACTAAAATTAAATTCTTCTAATAATTTATTTACCTCGTTTAAAGCTTTTTCTCTTTTTCGTTCTGAAACATTTGACTTACTAGCTCTTATTAAAATATTTTTTGGTGAGTGAGCTATATCTATAAACTCTAAAAGCTGTGTCTTATATCCTACAGCCTCTAATAATTTTCCTCTAATTGCATCTGTCATAAGTGCTGCTACTCTCTCTTGGATTATTACATATTTAGATAGTATATCTAAATTTTCAGGTTTCATTTGATGATTCAATTCATGTTGACAGCAAGGAACTGAAAATATCATCTTAGTATTCCATTTTATAGCATTATATAGTGCGTAATCTGTAGCTGTATCGCAAGCATGTAATGTAATTACCATATCTACTTTATTGTTATATTTATACCCATTTATATCGCCTAACTCAAAATGTAAATTATCGTATTTATAACGTTTAGCTACTTCGTTGCATTTTTCTATTACGTCTTCTTTTAAGTCAAGACCTATCATTTTAACATTTATTTTTTTTATTTCAACGAAATAATAATAAAGTATAAACGTCAAATAAGATTTACCACATCCAAAATCAAGTATAGTAAGCTCCTTGTAATTATTTTTCTTTATTTCATCATCTATTATCTCTACAAATCTATTTATTTGCTTGTACTTATCGTATTTAGATTTTACTACCTTTCCTTCTTTAGTAAAAACACCTAAATCTATTAATGGCTCTATAATCATACCTTCTTCTAAAATATAGTTTTTCTTTTTGTTGTGATCTTTATTTATTAAATTTGAATTATCAGCTTTTTTCTTTCCTAAAAATACTTTTCCTTTTTTAGATATTTTTAAATCAAATGTAGAATCTTCACTCCATGCAGATAACTGTTTATAACTTGTACTCATATACTCTATTAGCTTATCCTTTATTAAACAAGTTTCTATATTTTCATGAAAAACCTGTTTGTCTGTGTATTTTTCGATTTGATAGTATTCTTTATCCTTACTCTCCTTAATATTCATATTTATTTTATTGTATTTTTCATCTTTATTTTTTTTATTACTTATAACAATTTTAAAGGCTCCACCTTCTACTATTTTATCGATAGCGTTTATTAAATCCTGCATTCTTTCCTCCTATTATTATCTATCCTCTATGTCTTTATAAATTAATTTCTATTTAAATCTACTAAACTATTATTATATCACTTACTTCAAATAATATAGCTTATTTTTATTAAAAATACGATATTAAAATTATATTGTCCAATAATTTTAAATAAACTCTTTTACATTAAGGTAAATTTAAGGTTGATTTCATATATTATTAACATAAATTTAATAGGAGTGAAAAATATGGCAATCAAATCTTTTAAGCATTATGAAAAAAAATACCTTATAACGCAAGAACAATACGATTTATTAATTCCTAAAATCTTAAACTATATGGAATTTGATGAGCATTGTAAAAACAATCAAAATTATAATATCTATAGTATTTACTACGATAACGATAATAATGATGTAATAAGACATTCAATTTCAAAACCATATTATAAAGAAAAATTACGTCTCAGAAGCTATAAAATCACATCAAATCCAGAAGATATTGTATTTTTAGAATTAAAGAAAAAAATAAATGGAATTGTAAACAAAAGAAGAATAGTCCTTACTTTTGAACAAGCCATTGATTTTTTAGAAAAAGGAATTAGACCTTGTACAAATGATTACATAAATAATCAAGTTCTAAATGAAATAGAATACTATTTAAGTTACCATGACGTCCATCCAGCAGTTTTTATTGGATATTCTAGAAAGGCTTTTTTTGCTAAAAATAATAGAGATTTTAGGCTGACTATTGACTCTAAAATTCTAACGAGAAGAGATAACTTATCTCTAGACGCAGGATATTTTGGAAAAGACATCTTAGAGAAAAATCAATATTTAATGGAAGTAAAAATACTCGGCTCTATTCCTCTATGGTTTGCACATATATTATCAGAGCTTAAAATCTACAGTACTCATTTTTCAAAATACGGTACAGAATTTATAAATTACACAAGGGAAAAACAACTTAATAATCAAAGGAGAGAACAATCATGCTAGAAAGTATTATAACAACAACATCAGGAGAATCATTTACATTTATAAATGCAATTATTGTACTTGTCACTTCAATTGTATTAGGTTTGATTATAAGCTTATCTTATATGAAAACAAACAATAAAGATAGGTTCGGCTCAAACTTCTCAATAACATTAATAATGTTGCCTGTGATTATAGCTATAATCATCTTATTAGTAGGTAACAATGTAGCTAGAGCATTTAGTCTAGCTGGAGCATTTTCGATAATTCGTTTTAGAAGTGCCCCTAGAGATCCAAAAGATATTGCATATATATTCTTTACACTAGCTGTAGGACTTGCCTGCGGTATGGGATATATAGGATACTCTATATTATTTACATTTGTCCTTTGCTTACTAATGCTAGTTTTAGAAAAAATTAATTTTGGATTAAATAAAGAAAAAACTATGCAATTAAAAATCGTTGTTCCAGAGGATCTTAATTTTGAGGGTGTTTTCGATAGTATATTAAATGAATACACAAACTCATATACTGTTGAAAGAGTTAGAACTAGAGATTTCGGAGCATTATTTGAGATTACATATCTAATAAAATTAAAGCAAAATGTAAGTTCAAAAAAATTAATAGATGAACTGAGATGCAAAAATGGCAATTTAAATATAAGCCTTACTTCTTCAGTTTCCGAATCAAAACTTTTCGTATAGTATACTTAAAAAATAGCGACTATAAGAAAAAATCCATAAATATAAAATAGAAAACAGCTTCCTATGATAAAATCAAATCATCAGAAGAAGCTGTTTTTTATGTATTTAAAATAAGGCATACGCTGATTTAATAAGCCTATGCCATCTAAAAAATTATCTATATAAAAAACCTCAAACTATCTAATTATCAAATTTTTTGCGTATATTTTGTGTATTAAAAATTTTTACCCATATCTCTTGGATTTCCACCTTTGTCACCAGGATTCATTCCACCGCCTTTACCAGCTCCTCCTGGACCCATATTTCCACTTGATGATGCTCCTTCTTGTACTAACTGATTAATTGAAGATGAAATTTTCACACTTCCTACTTCTTTTCCATCGCTGTATGTTCCTTTTGAATAGATTCCATTTTCGTTATCTCCCTCGTACTTACCTCCAACATAAACCTTATATGTAGAACCGTCCTTTATGTCAGGAGTGGATACAATAACAGATTGATATTCCTTACTAGGTGAAAATGTAATTAAT